>NZ_JBFRMS010000036.1:0-61136 GCF_041470505.1 Vibrio sp. 10N.261.55.C5 | reverse complement strand
GTTATCTGTTATCTGTTATCGATAGTAAACAGTAAGTAACAGCTAGCGACAGACAATAAAAAAGGCTCTTACCATTATCACTTTCTTGCGAAGGATAAAGGTAAGAGCCTTTTCTGTTTTCCCTCTATATAAAGAGAGAAAAAATTAATTAGTTTAAGCGGTTACGATCGTTGTCGTCGTCTTTCTTCTCAAACTCACCTTCAAAGGTGTTGCCGTCTTTTGATTGGTCAGATGGATCGCGATTGAATGGGTCTTGTCCAAATGGGCTCTGGCCAAAACCAGCTTGTCCACCGGCATGGAAACCACCAGACATGTTGGTCACCACCATTTTTTCCATCATTTTCTTGGCAATCATCGCTCTTGGTGCTGGCAATAATACCAACATACCGAGTGCGTCCGTCATAAAACCCGGAGTCAGCAGCAATACACCGGCAACTGCAAGCATCACGCCTTCAAGAATCTGTTGTGCTGGCATTTCGCCTTGTTGCAAACGACCTTGCACAGACA
The DNA here is from genome assembly GCF_041470505.1 of Vibrio sp. 10N.261.55.C5. NCBI lineage: Bacteria > Pseudomonadati > Pseudomonadota > Gammaproteobacteria > Vibrionales > Vibrionaceae > Vibrio > Vibrio sp. 10N.261.55.C5. Next base: position 60,629 of record NZ_JBFRMS010000036.1, on the reverse strand, counting down.
TAAGTGTCTGAATGCCTTGGCTACGAACCAGCGATGCACCCACAAATGCAGTGATCAAAACCAACGCAATAGTTGGCCACAATCCTAAGAAGCCACCAACTTGAATAAATAGCCCAATCTCAATGATGGGTACGAAGATAAATAGTAATAATAAGATAGGAAACACACGCCCTCCTTTGTTACTTGCAGTTTACGCTGAAAGCCCTAACAATCTCAAATTTATCCTGTAAATAAGCGTGTTTATTGACCAAGAATAACTTTGCAAAATATTGACGAAACAAAACCGAAAAAGGTGATCCACTTAATATTTTTATGCGCTAAGTACAGTATCATGTGCCACATAAGTCAGGACGGATTTATCAGCCCAATATTCTAGCGAACGGAGTATTTGCACACAGAATAGGCTAATAACTAACTATATAATCAGAATAATTCTCTAAGGATCCTGTTATGGCTACTCAATCAGAAGCTCAAGTTGAAGCTCCTCAAGCTACTCGTCTCGAAGAAGATCTATTAGGTCAACGTCATGTTCCGGCTGATGCTTACTACGGCATCCACACTCTACGCGCAGTTGAAAACTTCAACATCTCAAATGTAACGATCTCAGATGTACCTGAATTCGTTCGCGGTATGGTGATGACTAAGAAAGCAGCGGCTTTAGCAAACAAAGAGTTAGGTGTAATTCCAAGCGAAGTGGCTAAATACATCATCCAAGCTTGTGACCTAATTCTAGACACGGGTAAGTGCATGGATCAGTTCCCATCGGACGTTTTCCAAGGTGGTGCTGGTACTTCTGTAAACATGAACGCAAACGAAGTTGTTGCGAACGTGGCTCTTGAACTTATGGGCAAAGAAAAAGGCCAATACGAGTTCATCAACCCGAACGACCATGTAAACCGCAGCCAATCTACAAACTGTGCTTACCCAACTGGCTTCCGTATCTCTGTTTACAACAGCGTTCGTAAACTGATTGATGCGATCGAATACCTAAAAGGTGCATTCGAGCTTAAGAGCCAAGAATTCAACACGATTTTGAAGATGGGTCGTACTCAGCTTCAAGACGCAGTTCCAATGACGGTTGGCCAAGAGTTCCACGCTTGGGCTGTAACCATCAATGAAGAAATCAAAAACCTAGAATACACTTCAAAACTACTGCTTGAAGTAAACCTAGGCGCAACGGCTATCGGTACAGGTCTGAACGCAGCACCGGGTTACCAAGGCCTAGCAGTGAAACACCTAGCAGAAGTAACAGGCCTAGAGTGTGTAGCGGCTGAAGATTTAATCGAAGCAACGTCTGACTGTGGCGCATACGTAATGACGCACGGCGCACTTAAGCGTCTAGCAGTTAAGCTATCTAAGATCTGTAACGACTTGCGTCTACTTTCTTCAGGTCCACGTACTGGTTTGAACGAGCTAAACCTACCTGAACTGCAAGCAGGTTCTTCAATCATGCCTGCTAAAGTAAACCCAGTTGTACCTGAAGTAGTAAACCAAGTTTGCTTCAAAGTTCTAGGTAACGACAACACGGTTTCTTTCGCTGCGGAAGGTGGTCAACTTCAACTGAACGTAATGGAACCTGTTATTGCACAAAGCATGTTTGAGTCTCTAGACATCCTAACAAACGCTTGTGTGAACCTGCGCGACAAGTGTGTAGACGGCATTACGGTAAACAAAGAAGTATGTGAAGCGCACGTATTTAACTCTATCGGTATCGTCACTTACCTAAACCCATACATTGGCCACCACGAAGGTGACATTGTTGGTAAGATCTGTGCAGAAACAGGTAAGAGTGTTCGTGATGTAGTTCTAGAACGCGGTTTATTGACCGAAGAAGAACTTGATGACATTTTCTCTGTTGAAAATTTGATGCATCCTCAGTATAAAGCGAAGCGCTACGAATAAAGTTAGCGAGAAAGGGTTCCAAACGGAGCCCTTTTTTAGGCTCCAATACGGTTAACCATTATTATTTTGTGGATTTCCGTTGGTTGCGCTTTTGCCAAATTGAATCTAAACCATAGAACTATTATGTGAACATTCCAGCGGCGAATGTTCACATAATAAAATCTAAATGAGGTGTTACTTATGATTGCAGTAGAACTGTTTGTCGTCCTGCTCTTTATCTTTTTGGGGGCCAGAATTGGCGGTATCGGTATTGGTTTTGCCGGTGGTGCTGGTGTTATTGCCCTTTCACTTATTCTTGGCGTTCCAACAAGCCAATCTTTCATCCCGATCGACGTAATCTTGATCATCATGTCAGTTATCACCGCAATTGCTGCAATGCAAGTTGCTGGCGGTATGGACTGGTTGGTACAAATTGCCGAAAACTTTTTGCGTAAACACCCTGAACGCATCACCTTTTACGCGCCGATTGTGACCTTTGTAATGACATTAATGGCGGGTACTGGTCACACAGCATTCTCTACGCTTCCTGTTATTGCAGAAGTAGCGAAAGGCCAAGGTGTTCGTCCTTCTCGTCCACTGTCTATCGCAGTTGTCGCTTCTCAAATTGCTATCACAGCTTCGCCAATCTCGGCTGCAGTTGTGGCTTTCGCAGCAATGTTGGCACCATTTGGTGTTGATTACCTAACGCTATTGATGGTTTGTATCCCAACAACCTTCATCGCTTGTATGGTTGGTGCGGTTGTTGCTAACTACATGGGTAGCGAATTGAAAGACGATCCTGTTTATCAAGAACGTCTAGAGAAAGGTCTAATCAAGCTAGCAACAGAAGAGAAACGCGAAATTCTACCTACAGCGAAGAAAGCAACGTACATCTTCCTAGCTGCAATTGGTTTCGTGGTTTGTTACGCAGCGGCTATCTCTAGCTCTGTTGGCCTAATTGAAAACCCGGCGCTAGGTCGTAACGAAGCGATCATGTCTGTAATGCTGGCAGCAGCAGCGGCTATCGTGATGTTCACTAAGATTGATGCAGCGAAGATTTCTTCAGCACCAACGTTCCGTTCTGGTATGACGGCATGTGTATGTGTACTTGGTGTGGCTTGGTTAGGTTCAACGTTTGTAAACGCACACGTTGCTGAAATCAAAGACGTAGCAGGCGCTCTACTGGCTGACTACCCATGGATGCTGGCTCTTGTTCTGTTCTTCGCTTCTATGCTGCTTTACTCTCAAGGCGCAACAACAGTTGCACTGATGCCTGCAGCACTAGCGATTGGCGTAGCACCACTAACAGCCGTTGCTTCTTTTGCTGCGGTAAGTGCGCTGTTCGTACTTCCAACTTACCCTACGCTACTAGCAGCGGTTGAGATGGATGACACAGGCTCAACGCGTATCGGTAACTACGTATTCAACCACCCATTCTTCATTCCAGGTGTGGTAACAATCAGTACTGCGGTAGCACTCGGCTTCGCATTCGGCGGTCTGTTTATCTAACATTCGCTGGTGATTGAACATTTAAAAGGAAGCTTCGGCTTCCTTTTTTGTTTTCTGCTCAATGTGTTATTTGATACGCATCAAATAACCATTATAAACTTTAAAAACCGCCTAAAAATAAAGTTTGAATAAAATTCCAAGATTATTCTGCCTAATCATAAACAACACCTACCAAATCAATCTCCTTCCACTTCCAGTTAATCCACAACGAATATTAATCCAAGCTAACTAACCAAAAAACCTTGACGATTTTCTGCCATTTTTTAGCCCTTTTATTAGCCATTATTTTTGTGAACAGCACCAAACTTAAATACCGGAGTAAGGAATAAAATAACCGCAGCTAAATTAAATCTAACTTCATTTGGATTAGTAAATATAAAAACAACCTTAATTTAAAGTCAGCAACTTTATATCGTTGAGTGCTTTATAAGTGTCCGTGTATTTACAATCTATAAATCATTAGTCGCTAATTCACATCACTTCTATTTAAGATGATGTAAGGAGATAGCCATGACAACTCAAACGATACCAAGCGAGAAAAAAAAGGGCGGCTTCTTTGCCAACTTTAAATTCCCTTCTGCCTACACCATTCTATTTATTCTGATTGCGTTCGTCGCACTGCTTACCTGGATTGTTCCAGCAGGCCAATACGACCGTGCAATGAATGAAGAGCTAGGCCGAGAAGTACCCGTAACCGGAACCTATCAAGCGGTAGAAGGTAACCCTCAAGGCGTGATTGATGTACTGCTCGCGCCTATTGACGGCTTCTATGACCACAATAGCTATGAAGCGGCGGCTATCGACGTTTCGCTGTTCATCTTAATCATTGGTGGCTTCTTAGGGCTAGTAACCAAAACGGGTGCCATTGATGCCGGTATCGAGCGCGTCACCGCCCGCTTAGAAGGGCGAGAAGAGTTGATGATACCAATACTGATGGCGCTATTTGCCGCAGGTGGTACCGTCTACGGCATGGCGGAAGAATCACTGCCCTTCTATACATTGCTAGTGCCGGTAATGATGGCAGCTCGCTTTGACCCTCTTGTTGCCGCTGCGACCGTACTGCTTGGTGCAGGTATTGGGGTGCTGGGTTCAACGATTAACCCATTCGCAACCGTGATCGCTGCCAACGCCTCTGGTATTCCATTTACAGACGGTATCGTGTTGCGCATTGCGATGTTGATTATTGGTTGGGGTATTTGTGTTGCCTACGTAATGCGTTACGCAAGAATGGTTCAAGCCGATCCAACAACATCAATTGTCTACGACAAATACGAAGAGAACAAAGCGCACTTCTTAGGTAATGCGAGCGGCGAAAAACTTGAATTCACCGCGACTCGCAAACTGATTCTGACCATTTTTGGTGGCTCGTTCGCTGTAATGATTTATGGTGTATCCGTTGCTGGATGGTGGATGGCTGAGATCTCAGCGATGTTCTTAGCAGCAACCATCATCGTTGGTATTGTGGCTCGCATGAGCGAAGAAGAGTTTACCACCAGCTTCATTGATGGTGCCCGCGACCTACTTGGCGTTGCGCTCATCATAGGTATTGCACGTGGTATCGTAGTGGTGATGGACCGCGGTATGATCACCGATACCATTCTCTTCTCAGCAGAACAGATGGTAACGGGGCTTTCTTCGGTTATCTTCATTAACGTGATGTTCTTCTTAGAGATTCTACTGTCGTTCTTAGTGCCATCGACCTCTGGCTTAGCGGTACTGACCATGCCAATCATGGCACCACTGGCCGACTTTGCTGGCGTAGGTCGTGACTTGGTTATCACTGCGTACCAATCTGCATCTGGCTTGGTGAACCTAATCACCCCAACCTCCGCGGTGGTGATGGGTGGTTTGGCGATTGCTCGTGTCCCTTACGTGCGCTGGGTTAAATGGGTGATGCCACTAGTCGGTATATTGATGGTGTTCTGCATTGTTGTACTGAGTATTGGTGCGCTGATCTAACTAACAGCACTTCACTCCTTTCTCATCCAAAGCCGCTTCTCACAGCGGCTTTTTTATTGTTCCCTCTCAATGTAACCCTCTGCCACTGAAACAGCTCCTCAAAGCCATACACGCGATATTCAAGGTTCTTCTGTTCGTAGCCAAGCTCAACTAAACTCAAAGCACTCGCAATAGAAGAATCAATCCTACTTTTAAACATCTAATTTTCTTGATGAAATAACACTCTATTTTCAACCATGATGTTTAAACAAATAGTTAGTCACTTATTAGCGTTAATTATATTTAAAGTAATTAATAGCCTAATAAACAGACGAGGATTAATGCCCATTTCTATCAAAAAACACACTTAAACAGCCGATTTTAAAATGTGATCGCAACAGCTTTATTCGCATTTACTTTGTTAATAAACAATTAATTCCACATCCAAAATTAAATATCTAAATAAAAACACTGCATACTTCCAAGCTAAGTACACTCTTATCAATAAAACTATTCTGCATATAATCCCTCGTAAATTAGATTCTAGTAAGTTTCGTCAAAAAAGCGTGCATAAAGTTCCCTAACTGCTAACTATTTAGAATGTATTATTCATAACTGAAAGTGCATAAAGTTTGTTAAAACCCTTAATTTTAAAGGGCTGAGGGATAAAAAACGATTTGTGATAGATCTCTAAGAATACCTGACTAGCAGGCGTAATATTAATTCCAGACAAGAGATATGAATAAATAATTCATTCTTCTCAACTGAAAATAAATAATTACTCTTAGCGATAAAAGTAATTCAAATATATAAGAGAGAGACGATCATGAGTAAGTTCTATGTAGGTTCTGAAATAGGTCAATTACGCCGCGTTCTAGTTCACCGTCCAAGACGCGCACTGACTCACCTAACACCCTCTAACTGTCACGATTTACTATTTGATGACGTACTGGCTGTTGAACGTGCTGGTAAAGAGCATGACGCATTTACTCAAACGCTGCGTGATCAAGGTGTTGAAGTTCTTCTTCTTACTGACCTACTAGCAGACACGCTAGCAGTGCCAGAAGCGAAAGATTGGCTTTTGAATCATCAAGTTTCTGATTACCGCTTAGGCAAAACCTTTGCTAACGATGTGCGCTGCTACTTGGGCGACTTACCAAACCTAGAACTAGCAAAAATCCTAACGGGTGGTCTGTCTTACGCTGAGATGCCAATGAAATCATCTTCAATGATGCAAGGCATGCACGCACCAACCGACTTCATTATCGAACCGCTACCAAACCACCTATTTACTCGTGACACATCTTGCTGGGTATACGGTGGCGTATCCATCAACCCGATGGCGAAACCTGCTCGTCAACGTGAAACCAACCACGTTCGCGCTATTTACCGCTGGCACCCAACATTTGCTGGCCAAGACTTCATTAAGTACTTCGGCGATGAAGAAAACATCAGCTACGACAACTCAACCATTGAAGGCGGTGACGTTCTTGTAATCGGTCGCGGTACGGTTCTTATCGGTATGTCTGAGCGTACAACAGCACAAGGTGTTGAGCACTTAGCATCTAGCCTATTCAAACACGGTCAAGCGAAACAAGTTATCGCAATGCAGCTACCAAAACACCGCTCTTGCATGCACTTAGACACCGTTATGACGCACATGAACGAAGATACGTTCTCTGTTTACCCTGAAGTGGTGAGTAAAGACGTACAGTGCTGGAACCTAACTGGTGATGAGTCTGGCGCAGTGAAAGTGAAAGAAGAAGGCTACTTCGTAACAGCTATCGAAAAAGCACTTGGCGTAGACAAGCTAAACCTAATCACGACCGGTGGTGACAACTTCCATGCAGAACGTGAGCAGTGGAACGATGCAAACAACGTTCTAACGGTTAAACCTGGCGTTGTGATTGGCTACGAAGGCAACACCTACACCAATGAAAAATACGATAAAGCAGGCATCACAGTTCTTCCTATCCCTGGAGATGAACTTGGCCGCGGTCGCGGTGGCGCACGCTGCATGAGCTGCCCAATTGAGCGTGATGGTATCTAATCACTAAGACGAAAACGGCCAAGTTGAATGATCTTAAATAATCTCAGCTTGGCCAAAATGAGAGAACACAATTATGACTAAGCAAACTGTTGTTGTTGCACTCGGCGGTAATGCCTTACTTCGTCGCGGTGAGCCGTTAGAAGCCGATGTTCAACGCCGTAATATTGAAACAGCGGTTAAAACCATCTCTGAAATCGCGAAAGTGTACAACGTGGTTCTAGTACATGGTAATGGCCCACAAGTTGGTTTACTGGCTCTGCAAGGTTTGGAATACAAAAAAGTAAACCCGTATCCGCTAGATGTATTGGGCAGTGAGACTCAAGGCATGATCGGCTACATGCTGATGCAAGAGTTCAAGAACTATCTACCTAACCGCAACATCTCGTGCATGTTGACGCAAATGACCGTTGATCCAAACGATCCTGCATTCGCCGATCCAACGAAGCCGATTGGCCCGATCTACGAAGAAGCGGAAGCGCGTGAATTGGCGGAGAAATTCCACTGGATCGTCAAACCAGACGGCCAACACTTCCGTCGCGTTGTGCCAAGCCCACGCCCTACTGGCATTGTTGAGCACGAAGCGATCACCCAACTTATCGATGCAGGCCACCTAGTGATTTGTACTGGCGGCGGTGGCATCCCAGTGAAAAAAGAGAACGGCAAATTAGTGGGTGTTGAAGCGGTTATCGACAAAGACATGTCAGCGGCTTTCTTAGCGAAACAACTGGATGCGGATGCACTGCTTATTTTGACCGACGCGGACGCTGTTTACCTTGATTGGGGCAAACCGACTCAACACGCACTGCGCAGCACCACACCAAGTGAACTGGCGAAATTCGAATTTGATGCAGGCTCTATGGGACCAAAAATTGAAGCATCGTGCGAATTCATTCAGCAAGGCGGCAAAGTCGTCGGTATTGGTGCACTCGAAGATGGTTTGCAAATCCTGCAAGGCTTGGCGGGCACCAACATCACCAAAGATTAATCTACTCGCGAGCTTTTCAAACCTTGCGAGAAAACTGAATCACCGTTTGAACTGAAATTAATACACAAAAATTGAATCGCGCTTTCTTGAATTTTCTTTCCCTGTAACAAGAAAGCGCCTAAATCTAAGAAGGAATACATCATGGCTTTTAACCTACGCAATCGTAACTTCCTAAAACTACTAGATTTCACTCCACGCGAAATTCAACACTTATTAGATCTTTCTATGGAGCTAAAAAAAGCGAAGTACAACGGTTACGAACAGCCAACACTGACTGGCAAAAACATTGCGCTTATCTTTGAGAAAACCTCAACTCGTACTCGCTGTGCATTCGAAGTAGCGGCATTCGACCAAGGCGCTCGCGTGTCTTACTTAGGCCCATCTGGCTCTCAAATTGGCCACAAAGAATCAATGAAAGATACCGCTCGCGTTCTTGGCCGTATGTACGATGGCATTGAATACCGCGGCTTCGGTCAAGAGATTGTTGAAGAGCTAGGCGCTTACGCTGGAGTTCCAGTATGGAATGGTCTGACTGACGAATTCCACCCAACACAAATTCTTGCTGACTTCCTAACCATGACGGAATACGGGCGTGGTAAACAACTGCATGAAATCAGCTTTGCTTACCTAGGTGATGCTCGCAACAACATGGGTAACTCTCTGATGGTTGGCGCAGCGAAAATGGGCATGGACATTCGCCTTGTTGCTCCAAAACAGTTCTGGCCACAAGAAGAACTATTGGCTCAGTGTCGTGAAATCGCAGAGCACACAGGTGGCAAAATTACACTGACTGAAGATGTTCAAGAAGGCGTGCAAGGTTGTGACTTCCTATACACCGACGTTTGGGTATCAATGGGCGAAGCAAAAGAGGCATGGGCTGAGCGTATCAACCTAATGATGCCTTACCAAGTGAACATGGAAATGATCAAAGCAACAGGCAACCCACATGTGAAATTCATGCACTGCCTACCCGCTTTCCACGGCGAAGATACAACAGTCGGCAAACAACTTGCTGCTGAATATCCACAGCTTAAAGATGGCGTAGAAGTGACGGATGAAGTGGTCGAGTCTGAATACTCAATCGTGTTCGATGAAGCAGAAAACCGCATGCACACCATCAAAGCAGTAATGGTTGCAACACTAGGCAGTTAATTACCTAAACAGCTAAGAATCGAAACAACTAAGAAGTTAAGCACTCACTTGTTCGCGAGACATTGACAAGTTAAGTGTAATGACAGGGAAATGCGGGCGACGAACTTGGGATTTTGACCTTGGATAAAACCCGCATTTTTTTTCATGTACTAGAAAAGATTATTACCTGAAAAAGCCTGAGATTCTCAGTTCCAACAAAGGCTTAAATAGAAGCTAGAAATGGATGCCATTTCGCATAAAAATCCATTAAATGAATACTTTACAGAAAGTATTGCATGGCCTTTTTATCTGAGTATAATCCTCCGCAATTTGTCTAAAGAGAGCAAAAAATGAACCGCAATTCTGTCGCACATAATTGTCAAACTACACGCCAAAGAGTGGCGTTGGTGTCATTTTTATTTTGCTTTATTGATCGTTTCGAAGCCTCCTATTTTTAGGGGGCTTTTTTTTGTCCGCAATTTGACTGTATGCATAGAAAAAGGAAGACCCGTTATGGCGCATTCGTTATTTAACAAGCACATCATCTCCATTCCAGAGCTCTCTCGTGATGAACTGGAGCTTATCGTCGATACTGCAGCAAGACTCAAAGCAGAGCCAAATCCAGAGCTGCTGAAAAATAAGGTGGTGGCGAGCTGCTTCTTTGAGCCTTCAACTCGAACTCGCCTTTCATTTGAGACCGCCGTCCAGCGCCTTGGTGGCACGGTCATTGGCTTTGATAATGGCGGTAACACCTCACTGGCGAAGAAAGGCGAAACACTTGCCGATTCAGTGCAGGTTATTTCATCCTACGTCGATGCCTTTGTAATGCGTCACCCACAAGAAGGGGCAGCACGTTTAGCGTCTGAATTTTCTAACGGTGTGCCGGTAGTAAACGGCGGCGACGGTGCTAACCAGCACCCGACGCAAACCTTGCTGGACCTGTTCTCGATTTACGAAACACAAGGCACGCTCGATAACCTCAATGTGGCGTTCGTCGGCGACCTAAAATATGGCCGTACCGTGCACTCATTGACCCAAGCACTATCGAAATTCAATAACGTGCGTTTCTTCTTTATCGCGCCAGAAGTCTTAGAGATGCCAGATTACATCTGTGAAGAATTGGAAGAGATGGGCATCCAATACAGCACTCACAGCAGCATTGAAGAAGTCGTGCCGGAACTGGATGTTCTGTACATGACTCGCGTGCAGAAAGAGCGCTTTGATGCGTCGGAATACGCACATATGAAATCGGCTTACATCCTCACCGCCGATACATTGAAAGACGCTCGTCAAAACATGAAGGTACTTCACCCGCTGCCACGCGTCGACGAAATCACCACCGACGTTGATAAAACGCCACACGCTTACTACTTCGAACAAGCTGAAAACGGTGTATACGCTCGCGAAGCCCTATTGGCCCTAGTTCTTAACGACACTTTATAAGCAGGAGAAACAGTCATGGTTAAACAAACTCAGCTACAAGTAGAAGCGATCCGTAACGGCAGCGTGATTGACCACATCCCTGCTCACCTTGGGATCAAAATCCTTAAACTGTTTAAGCTACACAAGACAGAACAGCGCATCACTATGGGCTTAAACCTGCCATCATCGGCACTTGGCCATAAAGATCTAATCAAGATTGAGAACATCTTCCTGACCAAGGAACAAGCCAACCAATTGGCTCTTTATGCTCCGCAGGCAACGGTCAATCAGATTGAAGAGTATAAAGTGGTTAATAAGCTAACCCTTGTGCTGCCAGAGCAAATCCACAGTGTCTACTCTTGCCCGAATAGCAACTGTATTTCGCACGGTGAACCTGTCGAAAGCAGCTTTAAAGTGCAGCTAAAACAGGAAAACGTGCAGCTAAAATGTCACTACTGTGAAAAAGTATTCTCTCGCGAGATCATGAGTGAAATTCGCTAACCCTTAGCGCCATTATCACGGTCTCCAAAGCACCCTAATACCGATGGATATTTATGCCAAACTTGGAATAAATATCCATTTAACAAAAGAATAAAACTCCAAAATAAAAGCAATTAACTAGAATTTTATTTGGTGATCCCCTTCAAAAAGATAACTATCCTTTAGTGGTAGACTCAATGGGTAGACGATCATACATCACGCATACCTTCCCTCTTTATTTCGGGATTCATCGGTAAGCCCTATTTAACAATCGTACTCTACGGCTTTGGGAGTACGCTCGGCGCTATGGACAAGCGATAACCACATGTTGACCTTAAGGAGTTGTTCATGAACCCAATCACTGAGCACGGTTGCTTGTATTCAGCTGAAGATAAAACACTGACTGCAGCGTGCAAACGCTTACTACAACAACAAAGCTTCTCGACCCAAAATCAACTGCGAGAGAAACTCGTCGATATTGGCTATACCGGTATCAGCCAATCGACCGTATCTCGTATTTTGTCACAGCTTGGTGTTGTCAAAATTCAGAATGCTTGCGGTAAAAAGGTTTACTGCATCACGGTTGAAAGTGCACCGGTTCGTGTCGATGCATCCATCTCATCGCAAATCGAATTCATCACTCATAACCAAGCGATGGTCATCGTAAAAACTCATCCAGGTTGTGCTCAATTAGTCGCAAGATTAGTCGATATCGACCCACATACTGAGATTATCGGCACCGTTGGCGGTAATGATACCGTGCTTATTATTCCAAAAGATACGATGAATATTGATGCTTGCGAACAAGTAGTAAAAGCACGCTTGGGTGTAGCTTAAATGTCTCTTTTACAAAGGCAAGTCACTCAAGTTGAATTGCAGCTCCCCACTCGATTACCCAATAAAATCGCTATCCCGCCTTAGGGGATATTTGTTTGCCGATGAAACTAATAGCAAACTATTACGGTCTGATTGAGTTAAGATACCTTCAACTCCATTTTGATGACTAAATAGTATGCGACGACTTGCCACATTACTTTTTGTTTGTGTTTCCCTATTCACCCAGCCTGCGTGGGCGCTATTTGGGAACGACAACGCCGAGCCAAGCTTCGGAGGCAATAACAATGGTTTTGTCCCTGTAGACCAAGCTTTCCCTTTCAATTACTACCAGCAAGACGACAAAGTCCTTCTCGACTGGCAAGTAAAAGAGGGCTACTACCTCTATCAACATAGCCTCTCGTTCACCGGGCAAAATCTCGCTATCGGTAATGTTGAATTAGAAGATGGTAAGCCGCACCAAGATGAATTCTTCGGTGAGGTGAGCATTTATACTCAGCCGTTATTCGTGCAAGTTCCTCTGCAGAGTTACCAAGATGGCTCACAGCTGATCGTTAAGTATCAAGGCTGTGCGGACGCAGGGTTCTGCTACCCACCAGAGACTCGTATCATCGACATTGAACCTTTCACAGCAACAGGTTCTGCTAATTCGCAAGGTAGTGACTCACAAGCTTCATCTTCTGCTGGCAACGAAACCGATGTTTCTACGCAACCAACATCTCCGAAAGCAGACGTTGTAAGTAACACGACTCAACAGCCAAATGCCCCTGTTTCAAAAGAAGCAGGCTTAGCCGATAAGCTCGGTGACAGTTGGTGGACCCCTCTATTATTCTTAGCACTCGGTGTTGGTTTAGCCTTTACGCCGTGTGTGCTGCCTATGTATCCGATTCTAACGGGTATCGTTTTAGGTGGTGGCAAACTCAGCCAAGGTCGCGCGCTGATGCTGTCCTTTATTTACGTGCAAGGCATGGCGTTAACCTACACCTTATTAGGTTTAGTGGTTGCTTCAGCAGGCATGCAATTCCAAGCCGCTATGCAGCACCCTTACGTGCTGATCGCGCTGAGTGTTCTGTTCGTGGCGTTAGCAATGTCGATGTTTGGCGTTTATAACCTGCAACTGCCAAGCAGCATACAAACTTGGCTCAACAACCAAAGCAACAAGCAGCAAGGTGGCAATACCTTGGGCGTATTCGCAATGGGCGCTATCTCTGGCTTGGTGTGTTCACCTTGTACCACGGCGCCATTGTCAGGCGCACTGCTGTATGTGGCTCAGAGTGGTGACCTATTTACCGGTGCAATTGCTCTGTACGCGTTGGCTATGGGTATGGGTATCCCACTGATTTTAGTGGCAGTGTTTGGTAATAAGCTATTGCCTAAAGCGGGCAGCTGGATGAACAAGGTGAAGATCGTATTCGGCTTTATCTTGCTTGCCGCGCCTATCTTCCTGCTAGAGCGCATCATTCCTGAATTGTGGGCAACCGTGCTTTGGTCTGGCCTTGGCTTCATCGCCTTTGGTTGGCTTTACCACAGTAAGAATGCACTGCCATTTGGCGGCTGGAAGCAGAGTGCGGTAGGCATCATCGCGATGCTTGGCTTGTTTGCTTCGGCACAGCCTGCATTGAACTATTGGTTTGCGGAGAAGAGCGTAACGGTAGAACAACAGCACATCCAATTTACACGCATCAACACGGTTGAAGAGCTAGAAATCCAGCTCATCGAAGCGAAGAAACTCGGTAAGCCTGTGATGCTCGACTTCTACGCCGATTGGTGTGTGGCATGTAAAGAATTCGAGAAGTACACCTTCCATCAAGCTGATGTGGAAAACAAGCTTTCTGACTTCGTACTGCTACAAGCCGATGTAACGAGAAACATGCCTCAAGACATTGAACTGCTTAAACAATTACAGGTACTTGGCTTACCTACGATTGAGTTCTGGGATGGTGAGGGTAACCATGTTCCAAATGCTCGTGTAACCGGTTTTATGCCTGCCGATGTATTCTTAAAACACATGCAAAACCACCAGCTATAACGGCAATATTCACTAAAATATAAGCCGAATCGAAAGCCGCACCGCCCCTCCGTAACGAGATGGCAGTGCGGCTTTTTTGCTATTCAGAGTAACGCTTTCTTATTCCGGGGATAAAAGTCGATATGGTTCAGACTTTTAATGCATAGATATTGTCCACATACTCAATCAGGATGATAATAAATATTAACTAAATTGTTAAAAGTATGAACGTCATGGACTCGACCTATACCATCATCATTGCTGATGACCACCCTCTCTTTCGCAACGCCCTGTTTCAGTCAGTTCATATGGCGATCAGTGGTGCGAACCTGCTTGAGGCCGATTCTCTCGATGCCTTACTGACTCTGCTAAAGAAAGAAGGCGAGCCGGATCTATTACTGCTCGATCTGAAAATGCCGGGCGCCAATGGCATGTCAGGCTTAATTCAACTGCGCGCTGAATACCCAGATCTACCGATTGTGGTGGTTTCTGCCAGTGAAGATGCCAGCGTGGTCACTCAGGTGAAGAGCCACGGTGCGTTTGGCTTTATTCCTAAGTCGAGTGATATGCGTGAGTTGGTGAGTGCACTGAATCAAGTGCTGAATGGCGACCCGTTCTTCCCTGAAGGGCTTATCACCAATAATGCAGCGTGTAGCGACCTTGCAGAAAAGATTTCCACACTGACGCCTCAGCAATACAAGGTATTAGGGATGCTTTCTGACGGCTTGCTTAACAAGCAAATCGCGTATGAATTGAATGTTTCGGAAGCGACCATCAAAGCACATATGACGGCCATCTTCCGTAAACTGGATGTGAAAAATCGTACTCAAGCGGTTATCTTGCTACAAGAAGTCCACAATTAAGCTTCACTGATATCCTCTTCTAAAGTCGTCTTAGGTAAACATAAACCCAACCTGACGACTTTATGATCATCTATCTCTGCAACCACCCAAGTGATGTCATGCCACTCAAAGCTATCACCCAATACAGAGTGTGCGCCAAGCTCTTGAGCAACCAATTGTTTTAGCGTCATTTCTCGCTCTTCTTCCGAGCCAAGTTCAATACCATAACAATCACTCACTGCCGCAACTGATAGCTCAACATCCAAGAAGAAGTCACCAAAGAATCGTGCCGTCTCTTCTGCTAGAGGCGCCTCACTGAACAACGAACTTAAGCTGTCCAAATCTTTGTCTTGACCAAGCACACATAAGATATCGTTCGCCTCTAACACGGTGCTGCCTGATGGGTGAAGCAAGGCATCCTTTCTAAACAGTGCAGTAATTCGCGTTCCTTCCGGCATAGACAAACGCTTTAGTGGTTCGCCCACACACCACTTCTCTTCTTTCAGCTTGTAGACAAACATCTCCCACTCACTAGCAGGGTAAATTTCAATGCCAGTACGAGAAATCGGTGTCGGCGTTGGCGGTAGCGTCACTTGAGCCAATCTCGCGACTTTCATCAAGCTGCCGCCTTGAACAATCAGCGACACCATAACCACGAAGAACGCGATATTGAAATACAGCTGAGCATTGGGCAGGCCTGCCATCATCGGGAATACCGCTAAGATGATTGGTACTGCACCACGCAAACCTACCCAAGAAACAAACCAACGTTCCTTGGTGGTAAAGCTTCTGAACGGCAGCAAACCCAACCAAACCGACAGCGGACGAGCAAACAAAATCATACCGAAGGCCAGTGCCAGCGCAGGCAGAGCAATGTCCATCAACGTTGATGGCGTCACCAATAAACCCAATACCAAGAACATCACGATCTGGCTTAGCCACGTCATGCCATCAAGAACATTAAGAATCGAGTGTCGCGAGCGCGTCGGACGATTACCAATGAACAAGCCCACTAGGTAAATCGATAAGATGCCGCTGCCGCCAAGCATGTTAGAGAACGCAAACAGAGCCACGCCCCCACTGAGTACCAGAATGGAATAAAGGCCATCAGCCAATTGTACTCGATTGATTAAGCTCCATAGAACCCAGCCGCCGCCAATACCAACAAGAGTACCGATACCAAACTGCATCGCAAAACTTTGCAGTAGGAAGTTCATTCCCATCTCAGCGTCAGGGTTACCTAACAGCGCAATTAAGGTCACCGTCAGGAAGACCGCCATTGGGTCGTTAGTGCCCGATTCGATCTCTAGGGTTGAGCCAACACGCTCATTGAGACTCTGTCCTTTCAGCAAAGAGAATACCGCTGCCGCATCGGTTGAACCAACAATCGCCCCGACCAAGATGCCCTGCATTAATGACAAGTCAAACAGCCAAGCCGCCATTAATCCGGTTAAGGTTGCTGTACATGCGACACCTATCGTCGCCAGCGAGAGCGAAGGCCAGAAAGCGACCTTGAAGCTCGCCACCTTGGTTCGCATACCGCCATCCAACAGAATCACGGCAAGCGCAAGGTTACTCACCAAGTAGGTCAGTGAGTAATCATCGAAATGAATATTACCGGGTCCATCTTCACCCGCTAACATACCAACGAACAAAAAGATCAAAAGAATAGGAACGCCCAATCGAGAGGACACTTGTGAGAAAAGCACGCTGATGGCGATGAGTACGGCACCAGTCAAGAATAAGTGGTTAATGGTTATTGCGTCCAATTCGTTCCCCCAAAGAATAAAATCCGAGCTTTAAGCCTGTTGATCTTTTGCCACTAGCTGGTTGATCTTCTGCCGTTTAGCAAGGCACGGTCGGTGAAAGTGCCGTTGTTACTATAACAAACTTATGTTTCGCTTCGTGTCATAAGCAGGGCTAAATACCGTTTCTCGGTCATTTAGTTGTTAAATTTTATGACTCGCAGTCTAATTCATCCCTTTTTGTTAGACCTTTGGCTAATTTAACAACATTTTAACATCACATTTTTCTATGGTTATGTCTCCTAGCTCCCATATTTCAGTACATTAGCGCTAATACCATCCCGACTAAAGTTGCACAGATCCCTTGACTTATCCTTGCTACATTCTAAATCGTAACATTACGTTAACACGCTATTTTACAAAACGGTTTCACAAAAACAGTTTCTACGAAAACGGAATAAAGGAGAAGGCAATGGCGTTCGAATCTACGGAACATGCTCAAGCCTACTGGAAGGAAAACTTGGGAATTATGGGAACACTGCTCGCGGTCTGGTTTGCGGTGTCTTACGGCGCTGGCATCTTATTTGTGGATGCCCTCAATACCGTTCAGTTTGGCGGGTTCAAGCTAGGATTTTGGTTCGCTCAGCAAGGTTCGATATACACCTTCGTGGCGCTGATATTTATTTACGTTGTCCGCATGAATGCGCTCGACAAAAAATACAACGTACAGGAAGACTAGAGGCTAGAACATGGATATTCAAACTTGGACGTTTATTCTCGTCGGTATTACTTTCGCGGTATATATCGGCATCGCAATCTGGGCTCGTGCAGGGTCTACTAGTGAGTTCTACGTTGCTGGCGGTGGTGTACACCCAGTAGCAAACGGCATGGCGACCGCCGCTGACTGGATGTCGGCAGCATCATTCATCTCAATGGCAGGTATCATCTCATTCGTTGGTTACGACGGTGCGGTTTACCTAATGGGTTGGACAGGTGGTTATGTACTACTTGCGCTATGTTTAGCACCTTACCTACGTAAGTTCGGTCAGTTTACGGTTCCTGATTTCATCGGTGAGCGTTACTACTCGAAAACGGCACGTATGGTAGCGGTATTCTGTGCAATCTTCGTATCGTTTACGTACGTTGCAGGCCAGATGCGTGGTGTGGGCGTTGTATTCTCTCGTTTCCTAGAAGTTGATATTAACCTAGGCATCATCATTGGTATGGGTATTGTGTTCTTCTACGCAGTACTAGGTGGCATGAAAGGCATCACTTATACGCAGGTAGCTCAATTCTGTGTCCTCATTTTCGCCTTCCTTGTTCCAGCAATCTTTACCTCAATCATGATGACAGGTAACCCACTTCCACAAGTTGGTATGGGCTCTACGCTATCAGGCACAGATGTTTACCTTCTTGATAAACTGGATGGACTGACCGAAGAACTCGGATTTACCGCCTATACCGAAGGTAACAAGAGCATGGTAGATGTATTCTTCATCTGTGCGGCTCTAATGGTCGGTACTGCGGGTCTTCCACACGTAATCATTCGTTTCTTCACGGTACCAAAAGTACGTGATGCTCGTATCTCAGCGGGTTGGGCACTACTGTTCATCTCATTGCTATACACAACAGCACCAGGAGTTGCAGCATTCGCTCGTGTAAACATGATCGAAACAATCAACGGTCCTGACATGCAAGGTGTCGCTGCAGCGGACGCACCAAGCTGGTACAGAAACTGGGAAAGCACTGGCCTAGTAGGTTGGGAAGATAAGAACGGCGATGGCAAAATGTTCTACTCGGGCGATGAGCGCAACGAGATGAAGATTAACCGTGACATCATCGTACTGGCTTCTCCAGAGCTAGCGAAACTACCAAACTGGGTTGTAGCACTGCTTGCAGCCGGTGGCCTAGCAGCCGCACTATCAACAGCCGCGGGTCTACTATTGGTCATCTCAACGTCGATTTCACATGACTTGTTGAAGAAAGGCTTCAGACCAAACATGACCGACAAGCAGGAGCTGTTAGCCGCTCGTCTGGCAGCCATGGTCGCGATTGTCGGTGCCGGTTACTTAGGTATTAACCCACCAGGCTTTGTAGCACAGGTAGTAGCGTTTGCCTTCGGCTTAGCCGCAGCATCCTTCTTCCCAGCGATTATCCTAGGTATCTTCTACAAGAAGATGAACAAGGAAGGCGCAATTGCAGGTATGTTGTCAGGTATTGCCTTCACAGCAAGCTACATCATCTACTTCAAGTTCATTAACCCAGCAGCAAGCACACCTGAAAACTGGTGGTTTGGTATCAGCCCAGAAGGCATCGGTACGCTAGGTATGTGTCTAAACTTCGTAGTATCGATTGCTGTAAACAAAGTAACTGCTGAAGTACCACAAGATGTACAAGATATGGTTGAGAACATCCGTTACCCGAAAGGTGCAGGTGAAGCTCACGACCACTAAGCACGACCATTAAACAAAGATGTTTAGCAAAAAATGAATCAGTACTTACATTGTAGGGATTAGGTACTGACTCCAGAAAGCCGATACTTCGTGTATCGGCTTTTTCTTTTTCTGCTCACTTTATAAAAAGATGAACAAAGGGTTGTTTTTAAAATTTTATTTGATAATAATTATCATTAACATCCAATAAAGAGATGCAGATGATGATGAAAGAGCAGCAGGTTCTCTATTCGAGATTTTACAAAGCACAGGATCGCTTTGCTTCATTAGAACAAGTTCAAGGCCATGAGCCGTTTGTAATTCGAGAGTATATCGAGTATGCACTGACGCTTTCGGCTTACTATGAAAAGCATGCCGCTCAAGAAAACATCTTGTTGTGCGAACTGTATCTACGCCAAGTTTTCTTTCATTTAATTGAAGCGATTGAGTCTCCTGACCACAGTTTCGCCTTTCGTCATATCTGCCTAGACTCTATTCACTCGCCACTATTTTATTTAAAACGCCACTACCGCCAGCAACCGCACGGCCAAGCGCGTTTTTTGAATATCAGCCAGACACTACAACAAGTCCAAGCCCCACTTGGCTAACAAGGATAGAACATGACCCAAGAATTTCGGATTGAGAAAGACAGCATGGGCGAAGTTAAAGTCCCTGCCGATGCGCTATACCAGGCACAAACTCAACGTGCCGCGGATAACTTCGCGTTTAGCTCGCACAAGATGCCAACCAGCTTTATTCAAGCACTAGCGTTAATTAAGCAAGCCGCCGCCGATACCAACGCTCAATTAGGCTTATTAGAAGGTGATATTGCCAACGCGATAGCCGAAGCCAGCCAAGAGATCATCGATGGTAAACACCCCGAGCAATTCCCTATTGATGTCTATCAGACGGGCTCTGGCACCAGCTCTAACATGAATGCTAACGAAGTGATTGCGACACTCGCTTCAAGAAGACTGCAAGGAGACGTGAACCCCAATGATCACGTCAACATGGGTCAAAGCAGTAACGATGTCGTGCCAACGGCGATCCAAGTGAGCGTTGCTTTGATGACAGAAAACAAATTGTTGCCTGCATTAACTCACCTTTCTGCAGCACTTACCGTTAAACAGCAAGAGCTTGCTGAGGTAGTAAAAACAGGTCGTACTCACCTAATGGATGCGATGCCGATTACCTTTACTCAAGATCTTGGTGGTTGGAAGTTCCAGATTGAACACGCCAAGCAAGCCATTGAAAGCAGTTTGCCAGCAATCAAGGCGCTTGCTCAAGGTGGCACAGCGGTAGGTACGGGCATCAATGCCGACCCACGCTTTGCCGATAAGTTTGCGAGTAACCTGTCTCAATCGACAAAGATCAGTTTTACCTCGAGTGAAAACTTCTTTTTTAACCTCAGCAGTCAAGACGCGATCGTTGCGTTTTCTGGTCAGCTTAAAACTGCAGCAGTTGCGATCCTCAAGATCTCAAACGATCTTCGCTGGATGAACTCAGGCCCGCTGGCTGGCTTAGGGGAAATTGAATTACAGGCTCTACAACCAGGCTCATCGATCATGCCTGGCAAGGTAAATCCTGTGATTCCAGAAGCTGCAGCTATGGCGGCGGCGCAAGTCATTGGCAACGACACCACCATTACCGTAGCCGGACAATCAGGTAACTTCCAACTTAATGTGATGCTGCCAGTGATTGCTCATAACGTGTTGGAAAGTATTGAGTTATTGGCAAACAGCTCAGTCGCTTTAGCGGACAAAGCCATCGCGACCTTCACGGTACGCCAAGACAATCTCGATTTGGCACTGTCAAAGAACCCAATCCTAGTGACCGCACTTAACCCTGTGATTGGCTACTTGAAGGCGGCTGATATTGCCAAGAAAGCTTACAAAGAAGGCTTACCAATTCTGGATGTCGCAGAAAGAGAAACCGATCTTAGCCGAGAAGAGCTCAGTAAACTGCTTGATCCAACCACACTGACACAAGGTGGCATTGCTGGTTAGTTATTGAATTAACAAGCGAATCGGCGTTCGCAAAAAAAACAGAGACAAAAAAGGCCTCATCTGAGGCCTTTTCACTATCCGCTCACGAACGTACTAATCCGAGCCTGTTAACCCAAACTAGCTCACTCGATTCAAGACCGCTCTTAACTTAAGTGGCTTCACTGGCTTGGCAATAAAGCGAAAGCTGTTGGCCTTTATCGCTGCCAACATGTCATCGGTTCTATCGGCACTAATGATGACCCCTTCAAAAGAGTCTCCGAGGCGCAAGCGACACTGCTGCAGGACTTCGAGACCCGTTCTGCCATTATCTAAACGGTAATCAGAGAAAATCACATCAGGTAGCCAACCCTCATCTAGGCACTGCAAGCTTTCGACCAAATCAACCGCCGTCTTAACCTCACAGCCCCAACGTCCGATCAGGTTTTCCATACCGACTAAGATTTCTCGTTCATTATCGACACACAATATCTTGAGATGTTCGATGTCGCTGGTCGCCATTGGCGTCGAAGCTTGCACAACTGGAGCCACTTTTTCCGCTCTAGCTAAGGTGATGGAAAAGACACTGCCTTGCCCCGGCCATGAGCGCATCGAAATTTGATGGCCAAGCACATGAGCAATACCTTTCGAGATAGCCAGCCCTAACCCCAATCCTTGATCGGCTCGTACTTGGCTGCCACGAGTAAACTCTTCAAAGATTTCTTGTTGCTTGTCTTCATCGATACCGGTTCCATTATCCCACACATCAATTCGAACCTGTCCATTCACTCTTCTCGCACCCAGTACCACTTTCCCTTCCGGGTTATAGCGGAACGCATTGGTCAAAAAGTTCTGAATCACACGCCTCAACAGCTTAGGGTCTGAATGAATGAACAATGACGACGGAATCATCTTAAACTCAATTTTCTGTTGTCTCGCTAGAGCGCTAAATTCCGCGTTCAAATTGGTTAATACGTCATGCACGGCAATCGCGTGAATGTTGGTTTCTAACTTTCCGGACTCCAATCGAGAGATATCCAGCAAGTCACCAATCAAATCTTCTGCGGCGCCAAGTGCACTCTCGATGTGAGATGACAATTGCTTCACCTCTTGCTCTTTTGCCACCTCAGACAGTGACGAAGCAAATAGACGTGCGGCATTGAGCGGCTGCATCAAATCGTGGCTTACCGCGGCTAGAAAACGACTCTTAGATTGTGATTCTTGATCCGAAATCTGCGTGGCTTTTACCAAGCGATGGTTCAGTTTTTCGAGTTCTTGAGTTCGCTCATGCACTCTCGATTCCAAACTTTCGTTGGCATCTTTTAGCGCTTGCTCTGCTTGTCGGAATACCGTGATGTCGGTAAAGCTCATCACAAAACCACCACTTGGCATTGGGTTACCTTGCACCTCAATCACTCGACCATCAGGACGAATACGAGAAGAGGTGTGTCGTGTTCCTTGCTCAAGGTGATAAACACGACGGCGAACGTGATCTTCTGGGTCACCCGGGCCACACAAACCTTGTTCAGCATTATGACGAATCACATCTGAAATGGGTCGCCCAACCTGAATCAAGCCAGCAGGGAACTCAAACAACTCTAGGTAACGCTGATTCCATGCCACCAACCTCATTTGTTTGTCGATTACTGCGATGCCTTGGCCAATATGTTCAATCGCTCCTTGCAGTAAACCACGGCTGAAGTCGTACAGTTCCGAAGCTTCATCCACGATGGTCGCGACTTCTTCAAGCTGCATGTTTCTTCCCTGTAAAGCGGAAGTAAGTACTAACTTAGCAGACGAAGCACCGAATACTCCGGCGAGCACGCGCTCTGCGTGTCGAATCAGACTTGCAGGCGCTTGTTGATTAGGAAGCAGCGGCTGACCGTGTTGTTGCCAATAGCTGTGTAAGGCACTTTTGGCACGCTTACGGCCTACAAAACGCGACGCCAGCATCTCTAATTCAGCGACCGTCACTCGGTTCTGGTAAAGGCTGATATTCTCGTTTTCAGGCAGCGGCGTGCCAACAAATGCTGCTGATTGTAAGCGCTCACTTAGGCTTGGGCGAGTCGTCATCGAAACCACGGCATAGCACAAGGTATTAAGTACAATACTCAGCACAATGCCCCAGTTTGAACTGCTGATATTCCAGCTACTGAGCAGTTCTGGCGGCGTGATAATCCACAGTAAAAGGTTACTTTCACTGTCGCCAGCCAACATGCTGGTTTGGCTCATCAAGGTAATCAGCCAAATCAACGAGCCCACCATTAAGCCGACATACACGCCCTTGCGGTTACCCGGGCGCCAGTACAAACCACCAATAAGTGCTGGCGCGAATTGAGCAATCGCAGCAAAGGAAAGAAAGCCAATCGCTGAAAGTGAATGGATGGTATCGAGCGCCTGATAAAACAGCCAAGCACCCAGTAACAGCAGTAAAATTAGCCCGCGGCGAATCACCAATAGCAGGCCAGAAAAGTGTCGATGGGTTCTTTGAGTTAGGCGCATACGGCGCAGTAACAATGGCATCACTAAATCATTCGACACCATGATCGCCAAGGCGATGGTCGACACTATCACCATGCCACTTGCCGCAGACGTACCACCAAGGAAAGCCAGCAAGGCAATGTGATTAGCGCCTTCTGACATTGGCACACTGATCACATAGGTATCCGCTGGCATACCAGTAAGTAGTCCTTGTCCTGCCCAAGCAATTGGCAGCACGAACAGTCCCATCAAAATCAGGTAAAGCGGAAACAACCAACGAGCGGTATGCAGGTCTTGAGGACGTTCGTTCTCTACCACCATGGTATGGAACTGGCGTGGCAGACAGACAATCGCCAACATGGTCAAAACGGTATGAATAATTAAGGTCGGAATATTGGGTGATTCGTAGGTGGAAGCCGCCACATCAAGCAAGTCGATCTTGTCGCTGCTCATCGCCAGATACATGATGAATAGGCCAACGATCAGGAATGCCGCGAGCTTAACGATGGATTCAAACGCCACCGCCATCATCATGCCACGGTGATGCTCTGTGTTATCAATGTGTCTTGTACCAAACAGCATGGTGAAAATAGCCAAAGCACCGACCACAAA
Source organism: Vibrio sp. 10N.261.55.C5 (assembly GCF_041470505.1). Classification (NCBI taxonomy): domain Bacteria; kingdom Pseudomonadati; phylum Pseudomonadota; class Gammaproteobacteria; order Vibrionales; family Vibrionaceae; genus Vibrio; species Vibrio sp. 10N.261.55.C5. The sequence goes on along the minus strand of NZ_JBFRMS010000036.1, from coordinate 36,297 downwards.
CCAAGACACATGATAGTCCTGATAACCGAAGTCAGCCGCTAGGTTGGGTGCAACAATATCCAACCCCATGGTAATACCACGCAGTTGCAGAGCAATATAAGGAAGGATACCAACCACGGCGATAACCGTCACCGCCACCGCTAAGCCCTGAGATTTTCCATAACGAGCCGCGATAAAGTCGGCAATGGAGGTGATATGTTCCCGCTTCGCAATCAGGATCAGCCGCGCCAAGATCCGCCAGCCTAGTGTAAAGACTAGAATCGGGGCGAGGTAAATGGGTAAAAAAGACCAAGGGTTGTTACTCGCCTGCCCGACCGTTCCATAGAAGGTCCAAGAGGTACAATACACGGCAATCGAAAGGCTATAGATCCACGGGCGCCAACGCGATAGCCAACGAACCTGCCTGTCTCCATACCAAGCGATCAGAAATAACACGCCCAAGTAGGCTAAAGAGACTGGAATTACTATCCATCCTTGCATTGAAAACCCTTTTTCATCCATAAAAAAACCTCTCCATAAGGGAGAGGTTTCATTTAACTAAGGATGGGTGATTAACTCAATCGCATCGCTTAAATTCTGTGCTTTAGACTCTAATTATCAGCATTTGCTGTGAGATTCTGACTGTTCCGAATCTGATTGATTAATCTCAACCACTGAACTTCTTTCATCCAACTTAATGAACAGAGCAAGTGCACCCATTGCAGCCATGCCCCAGAAGATATTTGCGCCCCAAAGCTCATAACCCCAACCACTTAAGGTGGTCATCAGTGCAATAAAGGCACCTAATGGAATCGCGTTATACAGGGCTTGTAGCGCAACCATCTTGTTTTGTTCTTCAGATTGGATGTATTGAATCGCGGCGATGTGTGCCATGGCAAATGTCACACCGTGCAGCAACTGCACCATCACCAGTGCAAAAATCGCCGTGGTTGATGCGGTTATACCCCAACGCGCCATCACCCCAATAGCCGCGACGACAAACAAAGTACGCAGTGACCAGCCTGAGAATAATCGCTTACTCAGAGCAAATACGGCCACTTCAGCAACAACACCTAAACTCCACAAATAACCGATGATAGCTTCTGAGTGACCCGCTTCTTTCCAATAAATCGCACTAAAACTGTAGTAAGCCGCATGACTACCTTGCAGCAGCGCCATCAAGGCTAAAAACTTTACCACTGACGACTCACGCAGCAGTTCACCTAGTTTTGGTCGCGCCGCTTGTTGCTCAGATTGTGTTACTGGCATCACATTGGGGTTTCTCATCGCAAGAATCAATGACAGCAACACACCGGCAAGCGCAGTATACAAAATCATGTCAGTGCCGAATTGTGCCACCAAATAGCCAACAACCGTTGAACCTGCGATAAAGGCAATTGATCCCCAAAGACGAGTTCGGCCGTAGTCGAGCATTTTCAAACGACTGTAATGGTTAGCCATCGCATCAGAAAGAGGAATGATCGGCCCACAACAGAGGTTAAACAGTACCGTTGCCAACAACATCAGTATAAAGCTGCCACCGGTGAAGAAGTGGAAACCGACAAACAGCAGCGCAGCGAAACTCAAACAGCGTAGCGCTGGCATCAAGTGTTCCACTTTATGGATACGCGGCGTAATCACTAAGTTGGCCACACAACGAGTCGCAAAGCCGATACCAATCAATACGCCAATATCACCAGCAGACACGCCTTGGTCTTCAAACCACAACGCCCAAAATGGCAAATACACGCCATACGCAAAAAAGAAACCAAGAAAATACTGAGAGATCCAGCCATAGGGTGAAGGGCTAAACATAAATGACCTATAAAGTGTGCGGAAAAAGGCAGCACCAATTATGCCTATCTCGCATACGATGAAAAAGGGAATTATTACTGGGATAGTATTCCCATATTCAATGGGTCTGGATATCGCATTTCAACAAGAGATTTCACGCTCATCAATACTCATACTCGCATTTAGACTAAAGTCGTCTGGAGCTTCGCTGGTATTTTGTCAGACTGATTAAAGACTCCCATTTCTTCTTGTGATGCTTATGCCTGACAAATTTAATATGCAGCACCCGCCCTTCGATAGCCTGTCCGACGCCGAACAGTTGAAGCTTCGCTCTTCATTAGACGTGGTGTATTACCGCTCTCAAGAAGTGATACTGGAAGCTGAAAGGCCGAGCCGACACCTGCATATTTTGATCAAAGGAGCTGTTGAAGAGCGCGCGAGCAGTGATGGTGAGATTTACGCACACTATGCCAATGACGATATTTTTGATGTCCGCAGCCAGTTTGAACCCCACACCAAACACCAATATATCGCACTCGAAGATACATTAAGTTATCTGCTGCCCACCGATATTTTTCTTGAGCTTTACCACGCCAATGGCCAATTCGCTGCCTACTTTGATAGCAACCTATCAACACGAAAAGCTTTGATAGAAGCCGCCCAGCAGCAACAGAATCTTGCCGAGTTTATATTAACCAAAGTGGATGACTCTATCTATCACCCACCACTGATACTTGAACCAAACCAACCGATCAACCAAGTCACTCAAACCCTTAAAGAACAAGGGTTAGACTCGGCCCTAGTCCATTTGGAACATAATGATCCAAAAGCTTTTGGATCATCATGTTCCTTGTCGTATGGAATCGTCACTCGAACCAATTTATTGCATGCTGTGATGCTCGATAATTTCACACTGGATGCGCCTGTCGGTGAGATCGCAACGTTTCCGGTGATGCACGTGAACCAAGGCGATTTCTTATTTAACGCCATGATTACCATGACCAGAAATCGAGTAAAAAGGTTGATGGTTTGTGATGGTAAAAATGCGGTCGGCATGGTGGATATGACACAGATTCTCAGTGCATTCTCCACACACTCCCACGTTCTTACTTTGCGTATTGCGCGCGCCACCAGCGTTGAAGAATTGGCAATGGCATCCAACAAACAACGTCAACTGGTCGAGAGCTTGCTCAGTAATGGGATTCGCACACGCTTTATCATGGAGCTGATTTCTGCGGTCAACGAACAGATCATAGAGAAGGCTTTTGAGTTGGTGATCCCACCTGCACTGCATAATCATTGCTGCCTAATCGTGTTGGGTTCTGAGGGGCGTGGAGAACAAATTCTCAAAACCGATCAAGACAACGCTCTGATTATTCAAGATGGTTTGGAATGGCATCAATGCCAAAGTACCATGAACGACCTCACCCATACCCTTCAACAATTGGGTTACCCACTGTGCCCGGGCAACGTAATGGTCAACAATCCGAAATGGGTGCATTCAGAACAAGAGTGGAAACAAACCCTCACCCATTGGGTAAAAAAAGCCACGCCAGACACCGTGATGGATATCGCGATCATGGCAGATGCACACGCAGTAGCGGGGAATAGAGAGTTATTAAAACCTGTAAAGCAGCACCTCAGTGATTTAATGCTCGGACAAGAATTGATTCTGACGGAGTTCTGCCGCCCGGCGCTGAACTTCTCAGTTCCCCTGACCCTGTTTGGTAATGTGAAGCAATCTAAGTCCGGACTCGATATCAAACAAGGCGGTATTTTCCCTATCGTGCATGGTGTGAGAGCGCTTTGCCTAGAACATGGTGTCACGGTCAACAACACCTTCGAACGCATTGAGCAGCTGGTCAGCAAGAAAGTATTAGAGCAAAGTACTGCCGATAATCTCAGTGAAGCACTCAAGCAATTCTTTAAGTGGCGCTTAGCCCAAAGGCTTTCTCAGCAGCACAGCAGCAACAAGATTAACGTCAAACTGATGGAACGAGCAGACAGGGATCTGCTTCGTCATAGCCTGCACGTGGTGAAGAAATTCAAGCAATGGCTCGGCTACCACTATCAGATACGGGATTAGGCATTGAACGATGAATAGGTTGGTTCGCTATTACTGGCATCACAAGCTCAAAGGCTCCCTCTATCAGCCTCTGTTTACCGCGCCTATTGATCATGAATATGTATCGCTCGATTGTGAAACCACCAGCCTAGATCCCAATCAGGCAGAATTAGTTACCATTGCCGCGACCAAGATCATCGGTAACCGAATCATTACCAGCCAACCTTTTGAAGTCCGGTTGCGCGCCCCCCAATCGCTCGATTGCAATTCAATAAAAATCCACCGTATCCGTCATCAAGATCTAAAGCACGGCATCGAAGAAAAACAGGCTTTAATCGAGCTACTGAACTTCATTGGAAATCGTCCTTTAGTCGGCTATCACATCCGCTATGATAAAAAAATTCTCGACCGCGCCTGTTTAAAACAGCTTGGATTTCCACTGCCTAACCGATTAGTCGAAGTGAGCCAACTCTATCAAGACAAACTCGAAAGACAGCTGCCCAATGCCTATTTTGATCTCAGTATGGACGCCATCTGTCGCCAACTCGATTTACCTATCCCGGTCAATAAACATGATGCATTACAAGACGCTATCTCCGCTGCGCTGATCTTTGTGCGCCTGAAACATGGTGACCTTCCCCGTTTCAACTCTTCTTATTCTTAATTCAACCACTGGCGCTTCACATAGAGAGCAACATCTCAAAATTGAACTTAACTCGCTATTTTGTAAGTGAAAAGCAGCGTCTCATCCTAAAGTCTAATTGTGGAAATCGCCGTCCTAGCCGAGAGTGATAACACAAAGACGGTTCTGTAATAGACCTAGAAACTGAACACAAAGGAAGTTGCCAGTTCATTAGGAATGTAGGCACAAGGAGAGATGCAATGAGTGAAGCCCACGTTTATCCGGTAAAAGAAAATATTAAATCAACCACACACGCGGATAATGACACTTACCTAGCCATGTACCAGCAATCTGTTTCTGACCCTGAAGGCTTTTGGGGTGAACACGGAAAAATCGTTGATTGGATCAAACCTTTCACACAAGTAAAAAACACCTCTTTCGACCCTGGCCACATTGATATTCGCTGGTTTGAAGATGGCACGCTTAACGTTTCGGCTAACTGTATCGACCGCCACCTTGCTGAGCGCGGTGATGAAGTCGCTATCATCTGGGAAGGCGATGACCCGGCAGATGATAAAACTCTAACTTTTAATGAACTGCATAAAGAAGTGTGCCTGTTTTCGAATGCTCTAAAAGAGCAAGGCGTGCGCAAAGGTGATGTGGTTTGTTTATACATGCCAATGGTGCCAGAAGCGGCAGTAGCCATGCTGGCGTGTACCCGTATCGGTGCGGTTCACACAGTCGTATTTGGTGGTTTCTCACCAGAAGCACTGTCTGGTCGTATTATCGATTCAAATTCTAAAGTCGTTATCACTGCCGATGAAGGCGTGCGTGGCGGCCGTGCTGTTCCACTGAAAAAGAATGTCGATGAAGCACTGACGAACCCTGAAGTGAAAAACATCGAGAAGGTTGTTGTATTCAAACGCACTGGCGGTGATGTGGCATGGCACGAACATCGCGATGTGTGGTGGCACGATGCTATTGCTAATGTATCTGCAGATTGCCCACCAGAAGAGATGAACGCAGAAGATCCACTATTCATCCTTTATACGTCAGGCTCAACAGGTAAACCTAAAGGCGTTATGCACACCACAGGTGGCTACCTTGTTTATGCTGCGATGACCTTCAAATACGTATTCGATTACCAAGAAGGCGAGACTTTCTGGTGTACAGCCGATGTGGGTTGGATTACCGGTCACACATATCTTGTTTACGGACCGCTTGCTAATGGCGCAAAAACGATTCTGTTTGAAGGCGTGCCAAATTACCCGAACACCAGCCGCATGAGCGAAGTGGTCGATAAGCACCAAGTTAATATTCTTTATACGGCGCCAACGGCTATTCGTGCATTGATGGCGAAAGGCAATGAAGCCGTTGAAGGTACTTCTCGTGACAGCCTAAGAATCATGGGCTCAGTGGGTGAACCTATCAACCCAGAGGCGTGGGAGTGGTACTACAAAACAATCGGTAATGAGCAATCTCCAATTGTTGATACATGGTGGCAAACAGAAACGGGCGGTATCTTGATTGCACCGCTACCAGGCGCAACAGACCTGAAACCGGGCTCTGCAACTCGTCCATTCTTCGGTGTGCAACCGGCACTGGTTGATAACATGGGTAACATCATTGAGGGTGCAACAGACGGCAACCTAGTGATTCTTGACTCTTGGCCAGGCCAAATGCGTACCGTTCATGGCGATCATGACCGCTTCGAACAGACTTACTTCTCGACCTTTAAAGGCATGTACTTCACCAGTGACGGCGCTCGTCGTGATGAAGACGGTTACTACTGGATTACGGGGCGTGTCGATGATGTACTTAACGTATCAGGTCACCGTATGGGTACTGCTGAGATTGAATCGGCTCTAGTCGCGTTCGATAAGATTGCAGAAGCCGCGATTGTGGGCATCCCTCATGATATTAAAGGCCAAGCGATTTACGCTTACATCACGCTGAATGATGGTGAGTTCCCAACCGCAGAGCTTCATAAAGAAGTAAAAGACTGGGTACGTAAAGAGATTGGCCCAATTGCAACGCCAGATGTACTGCACTGGACCGACTCTCTACCAAAAACTCGTTCGGGTAAAATCATGCGTCGTATCCTGCGTAAAATCGCGACTGGCGATACAGGTAACCTAGGTGATACCTCGACACTGGCCGACCCAAGTGTGGTTGATAAGCTGATTGCCGAGAAAGCAGAACTGGCATAAGCAACCAGTCACAGCAGCTAATCACTGTTTAAAACAGCACTTTCTAAACCGTCACCTATGTGGCGGTTTTTTTATGGCTGATCTTGATCTCAAATATCCCGCCCCAAATTAAGGCTAAGACGCTTTTTTGTTAAGTTGGTAACAATTCCAAGCTGTATCAATAGGAGATTAGACCAGTAAATTGCTGCGATTTGCGCTGAATTAGCTATAATCTGGTTCTAATTTTTAAATTTGGGTTTTTCTCACTAGAAATTAACCGCAAATTTTCAATAAAATGGCAACATTCACGTTCGTAAACACGATAAAGGAAGATAGCCCCACGATGTCTACAAAGTTTCGCATTCTAGTTTTAAATGGCCCAAACCTTAACCTGTTAGGCCTTAGAGAGCCTGCACACTACGGTTCTCAAACACTTGACCAGATTATTAGCTCACTGACCGAGCAAGCGAAAGCACACGATGTTGAGCTATCTCACTTACAGTCAAATCGTGAGTACGAACTGATTGAAGCTATCCATAGTGCTTATCAAAATGTTGATTTTATTATTATCAACCCAGCAGCCTTTACACATACCAGTGTGGCACTGCGTGATGCACTACTTGGCGTTGCCATCCCATTTATTGAGGTTCATCTATCGAATGTTCACGCACGTGAACCATTCCGTCACCACTCTTACCTATCTGATAAAGCAGAAGGTGTGATTTGTGGCTTAGGTGCCCAAGGTTATCAATTTGCTTTGACCGCTGCGCTCAGCAAGCTCAACTCAAAGTAAACATAAACAACGAACTATTACTAACCTACTCAGTCATAGAGTAAGTTCAATTAACAGATAAAGAGAAAGAAACAATGGATATTCGCAAAATCAAAAAGCTAATCGAATTGGTTGAAGAGTCTGGTATTTCTGAGCTAGAAATCTCTGAAGGTGAAGAGTCAGTACGAATCAGTCGTAACAGCACTGCACCTGTAGCACCTGTTCAATATGCAGCTGCTCCAGCACCTGTAGCGGCAGCAGCTCCTGCGGCGGCACCTGTAGCAGCAGAAGCAGCGGCTCCTGCAGTTCCAGCGGGTCACCAAGTTCTTTCTCCAATGGTTGGTACTTTCTACGGCGCTCCAAGCCCAGACGCAAAACCATTCGTTAAAGTTGGTCAATCTGTAACGGCTGGCGAAACGCTATGTATCGTTGAAGCAATGAAAATGATGAACCAAATCGAAGCTGATAAATCTGGTGTTGTAACAGCTATCCTAGTTGAAGACGGTCAACCAGTAGAATTCGACCAAGCTCTAGTAATTATCGAATAATAGAGAGCACTCATTATGTTAGATAAATTAGTAATCGCGAACCGTGGTGAGATTGCACTACGTATTCTGCGTGCATGTAAAGAGCTTGGCATTAAAACGGTAGCGGTTCACTCAACTGCTGACCGTGACCTTAAGCACGTACTGCTTGCAGACGAAACCATTTGTATCGGTCCAGCTCGTGGTATCGATAGCTACCTAAACATCCCTCGTATCATCAGCGCAGCTGAAGTGACAGGTGCAGTAGCTGTTCACCCTGGCTACGGCTTCCTATCTGAAAATGCAGACTTTGCAGAACAGGTAGAGCGCAGTGGCTTTATCTTCGTTGGCCCTAAAGCTGAAACCATTCGCATGATGGGTGACAAAGTGTCAGCTATCACGTCAATGAAGAAAGCTGGCGTACCTTGTGTACCAGGTTCTGACGGCCCTCTTGACGACGACGAAGCAAAAAACAAAGCGCACGCTAAACGCATTGGCTTCCCAGTTATCATCAAGGCATCTGGCGGCGGCGGCGGTCGTGGTATGCGTGTTGTTCGTTCTGAAGCAGAGCTAACAGAAGCTATCGCGATGACTCGTGCTGAAGCAAAAGCATGTTTCAACAACGACATGGTTTACATGGAGAAATTCCTAGAAAACCCACGTCACATTGAAGTACAAGTGCTTGCAGATGGCCAAGGCAATGCTATCCACCTAGGTGAACGTGACTGTTCAATGCAGCGTCGTCACCAGAAAGTTGTGGAAGAAGCGCCAGCTCCAGGTATCACTGAAGAGATGCGTAAGTACATCGGCGAACGCTGTACTCGTGCATGTATTGAGATCGGTTACCGCGGTGCAGGTACATTTGAATTCCTATACGAGAACGGTGAGTTCTACTTCATCGAGATGAACACTCGTATCCAGGTTGAACACACGATTACTGAAATGGTAACGGGTATCGACCTTGTGAAAGAACAGCTACGTATTGCAGCTGGTCAGCCTCTATCATTCACTCAGGATGACATTAAGCTGCGCGGCCACTCAATCGAATGTCGTATCAATGCTGAAGATCCAGTTCGTTTCCTACCTTCACCAGGTAAGATTGAACGTTTCCACGCACCAGGCGGCATGGGCGTACGTTGGGAATCTCACATCTACACGGGTTACACAGTACCACCACACTACGATTCAATGATTGGTAAGCTGATCACTTACGGTGAGAACCGTGATGTTGCTATCGCTCGTATGAAGAACGCATTGGGTGAAATGATTGTTGAAGGTATTAACGTTAATACTGAGCTTCAACTGTCTATTATGAACGACGAAAACTTCCAACACGGTGGTGCAAACATCCACTACCTTGAGAAGAAACTTGGTTTGTCATAATCCGTTCGTTTAAGAACAGTCAAAATGCTCACTTCGGTGAGCATTTTTGTTTTTGAACCACCGAAAAAATCAATCTTTAATCCCCATTATATTCCGTGGGGTTTTGGTGAATTTGCTCATATTTTCTGCTAGACTCGCCATCCAATTTTTCTCATATAGAAGATGCAGCCATGCCTTGGATTCAAATCAAGCTTAATGCTACCAATGAAAATGCCGAACAAATCGGCGACATGTTAATGGAAGAGACTGGTGCTCTTTCTGTAACTTTCCTGGATGCACAAGATACCCCTGTATTTGAGCCTCTGCCGGGTGAAACTCGCCTTTGGGGTGATACTGACATTCTCGCGCTTTACGACGCTGAGACTGATACTGGTGTCGTTCTAGCGCAGATTAAAGCAAGCAACATGTTCCCTGCAGACTTTGCTCATAAAGTAGAGCAAATTGAAGACAAGGATTGGGAACGTGAATGGATGGATAACTTCCACCCAATGAAGTTTGGTGAGCGTTTATGGATCTGCCCTAGCTGGCGCGATATCCCTGAACCTGACGCTGTTAACGTAATGCTAGACCCAGGCCTTGCATTTGGTACAGGTACTCACCCGACAACGGCATTGTGTCTGGAGTGGCTTGAAGGCTTAGACCTTGCAGGCAAAACCGTGATCGACTTCGGTTGTGGCTCAGGCATCCTAGCGATCGCTGCGATCAAACTAGGCGCGGCAAAAGTTATCGGGATCGACATTGATCCTCAAGCTCTGCTTGCATCAAAAGACAACGCACAACGCAATGGCGTTGCTGAGCAACTAGAGGTGTTCTTGCCACAAGATCAACCGGAAGGTTTGCTAGCAGACGTTGTTGTTGCCAACATTCTTGCGGGTCCATTACGCGACCTTTCTGGCATCATCAAAGGCCTAGTTAAGCCAAATGGTGTACTTGCGATGTCGGGTGTTTTAGATACACAAGCAGAAGATGTTGCGACTTATTATCGTGATGAGCTTCACATTGATCCGATCATCGAACAACAAGAATGGTGTCGAATCTCAGGTCGCAAGCAAGGCTAGACAAGACTTTGGGTGCTAATTGACTGAAATTTAAACAAATTACAAAAACAAATTGTAAATGCTCAAATATTAGTCTTTTCACGCAGCGAAAAAATGCGTAAAATGCGCGCCCTTGCTGGTACAGAACTGTGATGACATTTTTGAAAATCGGAAATTATCAACTTAAGAACAATCTAATCGTCGCTCCTATGGCTGGCGTAACGGATAGACCATTCCGTGAGTTGTGTCTTCGCTACGGTGCGGGGATGGCAGTCAGTGAAATGATGTCCTCCAATCCGAAAGTTTGGAAAACGTCAAAGTCTCAGCAGCGTATGGTACATGAAGGCGAATCGGGCATTCGTTCAGTACAAATCGCTGGTGCAGATCCACAGCTTATGGCCGAGGCTGCTCAATTTAATGTCGATAACGGTGCGCAAATCATCGATATCAACATGGGTTGTCCAGCCAAAAAAGTGAATAAGAAGCTTGCGGGCTCAGCCTTACTACAGCATCCAGAACTCATTGAAGACATTCTGAAAGCGGTGGTAAATGCTGTCGACGTTCCAGTAACGTTGAAAACGCGCACGGGCTGGGATACAGACAATAGAAACTGTGTCCAAATCGCGAAAATAGCCGAAGACTGCGGCATACAAGCTCTTGCGCTCCATGGAAGAACTCGCGCTTGTATGTACAAAGGTGAGGCAGAATACAAACACATTAAAGCAGCGAAACAAGCAGTATCTATTCCGGTTATCGCTAACGGTGATATCGATAGTCCGGAAAAAGCGAAGTTTGTGCTGGAGTACACCGGCGCTGATGCTTTAATGATAGGTCGACCTGCCCAAGGACGTCCTTGGATTTTTAACGAAATCCTACACTATTTGGAAAACGGCACCACGATGGACCCACTCCCGATTTCGGAAGTGAAAGACATCATGCTTGGTCATGTCCACGCTCTACATGAATTTTATGGAGAGTTTTTAGGCCCTCGCATCGCTCGTAAGCATGTGGGTTGGTATCTAAAAGAACATGAACAAGCGAGTGAGTTTCGCCGTACCTTCAACGCATTCGAAGCAGGTGATCTGCAGCTTGAAGCGCTAGAAGGTTTTTTTGATAACGTTGCACCATAATTACGAGAAGAGCTAGACCGAATATGTTCGAACAAAATCTGACTTCAGAAGCATTGACAGTAACTACAGTTACATCACAAGACCAAATCACGCAGAAGCCACTACGTGACTCAGTTAAAGCATCATTGAAAAATTACCTTGCTCAATTAAACGGTCAAGAAGTCAGCGAGTTATACGAATTAGTATTAGCTGAAGTTGAACAGCCACTACTAGACACTATCATGCAGTACACTCGCGGTAACCAAACTCGCGCAGCAACCATGATGGGTATTAACCGCGGTACTCTTCGCAAGAAACTTAAAAAATACGGCATGAACTAATCGTTCTTTCGTAATTTATTGAATTGAAAGCCAAGCTCATTGTTGAGTTTGGCTTTTTTTTGGCTTGTCGATCCGTGATAGGTGGCTAATTACTCTCCAGTGCGACAACAGCGCCCTTTGTCGACGTTTGCGGAATCCAAGGCTGCCAGAATCGAACAATGGCTTGCATCGTCGTCTACGTGGCCGCAACACGCATCATTGATCTTCTTAAGTGCGGTGCGAATCTTAGTTAACTCAGTGATCTTCTCATCAATCATCTCTAATTTTGCTGAGGTAATCGACTTCACTTCAGCGCAACTGTGCTGTGTGGCCTCGAGGCGAATCTCAAGCAATTCTTTAATCTCGTCCAAACTCAGCCCCAACGCTTTAGATTTGAGAATAAACGTCACCTGTTTCTGATTATTTTCATCATATAGGCGATAACCCGACTCACTGCGACTGGCTGGCGCGATCAGGCTATTCTTCTCATAAAATCGCAAGGTATCGGCTGTCACACCGCATCGCTTCGCTAATTCACCGATCTGAAACATGTTTTTTCCTACTGTTTCGTCCATTCCACAATTAACCTTATCGTTACTTTTCAGGCTGAAATGGCACTTTTCATAATTAATTTTGAGATGCCAAACGATTGCGCGAGCTTTTTTGTAATAAATTAGTTAGAATCTGCGCCATCAAATTTGGAGTTGGTTATCTTATAGCTTAATCATAAGGCTAACCCAAAAGGTCTTTACCAAAACTGGCCAATATTTTATCTCTTACTGGTATCTAAGATAATCCACGCTAAGAAGATAGAAACAAGTTCTTTTTTGGCAAATATCTTTATTTTAACCCCATGAATTTGAGGAAGATGGAAGCATGAATAACGCTCGTCCAATTCGCCGCGCTCTAATCAGCGTATCAGACAAAACTGGTATCGTTGAATTTGCACAAGCTCTTGCTAACCGTGGTGTAGATATCCTATCTACCGGTGGCACTGCTCGCCTGCTTGCTGAAAAAGGCATCTCTGTTACAGAAGTATCTGACTACACTGGTTTCCCAGAAATGATGGATGGCCGTGTTAAGACTCTGCACCCAAAAGTTCATGGTGGTGTTCTAGGCCGTCGTGGTCAAGATGATGACGTGATGGAAACTCACGGTATCAACCCTATCGATATGGTTGTTGTAAACCTATACCCATTCGCAGAAACCGTTGCTAAAGAAGGTTGTACTCTTGCTGACGCTGTTGAGAACATCGACATCGGCGGTCCAACAATGGTTCGCTCTGCAGCGAAAAACCACAAAGATGTCACTATTGTTGTTAACGCACACGACTACGAGCGCGTTGTCGCTGAAATGGACACGAACGATAAATCTCTAACACTAGAGACTCGCTTCGACCTCGCTATCGCAGCATTCGAGCACACCGCTTCTTACGACGGCATGATCGCAAACTACTTCGGCACTATGGTTCCATCTTACGGTGAGAACAAAGAAGGTGACGAACCTTCTCCTGAAAACAAGAGCAAATTCCCTCGCACGTTCAACCAACAGTTCGAGAAAAAGCAAGACATGCGCTACGGTGAGAACAGCCACCAGGCAGCCGCATTCTACGTTGAAGCAAACCCTGAAGAAGCATCAGTTTCTACAGCTCGCCAGATTCAAGGTAAAGCCCTTTCTTACAACAACATCGCTGACACCGACGCAGCACTTGAGTGTGTGAAAGAGTTCGACCAGCCAGCATGTGTGATCGTTAAGCACGCTAACCCATGTGGTGTTGCACTAGGTGAAGACATCCTAGAAGCTTACGACCGTGCATTCAAAACAGACCCAACTTCTGCATTTGGCGGCATCATCGCTTTCAACCGTGAGCTAGACGCTGCAACAGCAACGGCTATCACTGAGCGTCAATTCGTTGAAGTTATCATTGCACCATCAGTTTCTGCTGAAGCAGTAGCAATCGTAGCGGCTAAGAAAAACCTTCGCCTACTTGAGTGTGGTGAGTGGACAACGAAGACAACTGGCTTTGACGTTAAACGCGTTAACGGTGGTTTGCTAGTTCAAGACCGCGACCAAGGCATGGTGTCTGAAGATGACCTTAAAGTGGTTTCTAAGCGCCAACCTACAGCTGAAGAATTGAAAGATGCTCTATTCTGCTGGAAAGTAGCGAAATACGTTAAATCTAACGCTATCGTTTACTCGAAAGGCGACATGACAATTGGTGTTGGCGCTGGCCAAATGAGCCGCGTTTACTCTGCGAAAATCGCAGGCATCAAAGCTGCAGACGAAGGTCTACAGGTTGAAGGCTGTGTGATGGCATCAGATGCATTCTTCCCATTCCGTGACGGTATCGACGCGGCTGCAGAGGCTGGCATCAAGTGTGTTATCCAACCGGGCGGCTCTATGCGTGATGACGAAGTTATCGCAGCAGCAGACGAACACGGCATGGCGATGATCTTTACTGGCATGCGTCACTTCCGCCACTAATTTCCTCTTCGTATTTGGCACTGTGGCGTCGTTAGCTGCTTTCGCCCACCCCGGTCACATAGCGAGCTATGCTCCCGGGGATGGGCTCAATTGCTGCCTAGCCACATCACCAACTACTTTGAGCAAGACTTATTTAATTTAACTAATTTGAAATACTCTTAGTTTTAGAAATTTTTCATTTTAGAGCAAAGCCATATTGATAAGGTCAAGGAGAGCTCGCGGAGTTTATAACTATAAATGAGCAAGCTCGACGCAGAGATTAACAATATGGCGCAGCTATCAAAGGATAAATAAAATGAATGTATTAATTATTGGTGCCGGCGGTCGTGAGCATGCACTAGGTTGGAAAGCAGCACAAAACCCAAACGTTGAAACAGTATTCATCGCTCCAGGTAACGCAGGTACTGCACTTGAGCCAAAACTAGAGAACGTAAACATCGGCGTTGAAGACATCGCTGGTTTAGTCGCGTTTGCTCAAGATAAAAAAATCGAACTGACTATCGTGGGCCCTGAAGCACCATTGGTTATCGGTGTGGTTGATGCATTCCGCGAAGTAGGTTTGCCAATCTTCGGCCCTACTCAAGCTGCAGCACAGCTTGAAGGCTCTAAAGCATTCACTAAAGACTTCCTAGCTCGTCATGATATCCCAACAGGTTACTACTCAAACTTCACTGAGATTGAGCCAGCTATCGCTTACGTTCGCGAGCAAGGCGCTCCTATCGTAGTGAAAGCTGACGGTCTTGCGGCAGGTAAAGGCGTTATCGTTGCGATGACCCTTGAAGAAGCAGAAGACGCAATCAAAGACATGCTAGCGGGCAACGCCTTTGGCGAAGCAGGCAGCCGCGTTGTTATCGAAGAGTTCCTCGAAGGCGAAGAAGCAAGCTTCATCGTAATGGTTGACGGCTCTAGCGTGCTTCCTATGGCCACCAGCCAAGATCACAAACGTGTTGGCGACAAAGACACTGGGCCGAACACGGGCGGCATGGGTGCTTACTCTCCTGCGCCGGTTGTAACTCCAGAAATCCACAACCGTATCCTTGAGGAAGTTATCTACCCAACGGTACGTGGTATGGACGCAGAAGGCGCACCTTACACAGGTTTCCTTTACGCTGGCCTAATGATCGATGCTGACGGCACACCTAAAGTTATCGAATACAACTGCCGCTTTGGCGACCCTGAAACGCAACCTATCATGATGCGTATGGAGTCAGACCTTGTTGAACTTTGCCTAATGGCTATCGACGAGAAGCTCGACGAAGCAGAATCGAAGTGGGATCCACGCGCTTCTATCGGTGTTGTTCTTGCGGCTGGCGGTTACCCTGCTGACTACGCAAAAGGTGACGTTATTTCACTACCAACAAGCGAAGTTGAAGGCCAAAAGGTTTTCCACGCGGGTACGACAAATAATGAAGCTGGCGACGTTGTGACAAACGGCGGTCGTGTACTTTGTGCAACAGCACTGGGCAATACGGTTTCTGAGGCTCAAGAGCGCGCTTACGCGTTGACGAAGCAAGTTAGCTGGAATGGTATGTTCCATCGCAATGATATTGGTTACCGTGCGATTGCGCGCGAGCAAGAGCAGTAATCAATCTGGTTACTCGCTTACTTTTCAATAACAGTAAGCAAATGACAGCAAGTGAATAACAGAAAAAGGCGCCTCAATAGGCGCCTTTTATTATCTCATTTACACAAGAATCTGTATTTGTACAGACAAATAGGCACTTAGCCTACAGTAGGCCAAATACTCTTAATTCTTTGATTGCTTTCTATTCTTTCAGCAACGATGGCCTCACGACACAATCATGACTGTCTTCAGCCAGCATCAGTAACTCTTCTACGCTCATCTTACCGAGTAAGTCACTGCCAAGAAACGCCGCATAGCTTTCCACTGATGCCAATCGGTCGATCACGAAGCTTGGTAAGGTCTGGTTAAATTCAATGCGATCAAATTCACCACCAGCGCACGTCTTAAAAGAGCTGCCATCCCAGTAACCCTGAACCAGTCTGAGCCCTTCGTCATTCTGCTTCATCGTAGTCTCTAGAACCGACTTAGCTTCTTTCTGGTAGTTTTCGAGTTGCTTAGCTTGGATAGGTAAGATTTTGCTATCAATACGATACTGTTGATACACAGCTTCGCCTGACTTATTGAAACGCACATGGACACGATAAGGAACCAGCTCATTCGAAGAGTTACGCTGCTCGCCTTCACGAATGAATTCTCGAAGCACGCCTTCTGACCAAGCATAATCAGTTTGGTACCAGCCGTAATCGCCGACAGTGACGTAGTCAGCTGAAGTATGAGGTTGTGTTAGCTTGTTTGTAACCCAGTAGAAACTCGTCGCGTCGCCCATGACTTGGCCGCCAGTGTGAGTTTCAAATTGCTCTAGGTTTTTGCGAGGGCTTGTTGAAGAACAGCCAATAAGAAATGTAGATAATAGTGAAACGAGAAGAAATGCTTTTTTCATAAAAACCTGTACCGAGGTGGAATACGACTACCTCGGTACAGTTTAGATTATTTCACTGAATCTTTCAGCGCTTTACCTGCAACAAATGCTGGAACATTTGCAGCAGCGATTTGGATCTCATCACCAGTTTTTGGGTTACGACCAGTGCGAGCTGCACGGTGGTTTACTTTAAAAGTACCAAAACCAATTAGCTGAACTTGATCGCCATCTTTAAGAGCATCTGTAACACCGCCAAGAGTCGCTTCTAGAGCAGCTTTAGCTTGTGCTTTAGAAAGGTCCGCTTTTTCAGCAATAAAGTCGATTAATTGAGTCTTGTTCATTTTAGGTTTCCCTTCTTTGTATTTTTGAATTCAATTCACTCTAAAACATAAATGCCCCATCTGGCAAAGGTTTGTCGTCGATCTTTAGCTCTAATGCCGTAGTTTTAGCCATAATATGAGTAATAACTCACAATTTGTTACTGATTTTATTAAGCAAGCCCTTGTTTAAAAGGGGCTGAGAGCAAAATTAATGATGACCTAGCCACTACTTTTTCACTATAATCCACGCTGAATCGCTGCTAAAGCGTACAATTTAATTTAAGGGCAAACATGCTGCTGCTATCTATTTACGTCTCCATTGCTATTGGAGTTTCTTTCATTTGTTCTGTTTTGGAAGCTGTACTTTTGAGTATTAGTCCGAGCTACATTGCTCAACTAAAACAAAATGGGCACCCTGCAGCAGAATCTTTAGACAAACTGAAAACAGATATTGACCGCCCGCTTGCGTCAATTTTAACGCTCAACACCATCGCCCATACTATCGGTGCTGCGACAGCAGGTGCACAAGCGGCTGTCGTTTTTGGTAGCCAATGGTTAGGTGTCTTCTCTGCCGTGCTAACGCTAGGTATCTTGGTATTATCTGAGATTGTTCCAAAAACCATTGGTGCAACCTACTGGCGTCAACTTGCTCCTGCTTCGGCAAGCGTGCTTCGTTGGATGGTGTTCTTCCTAACACCGTTTGTATGGTTCTCAGAACAGATCACCAAACGTCTTGCTCGTGGCCACCAAGCACCAAAAATGCGTGATGAGTTATCTGCAATGGCGATTTTGGCAAAAGAGAGCGGTGAATTTGCAGAAGGCGAATCAAAAATCCTGAGCAACCTACTGGGTATTCAAGATGTACCCGTGACTCAAATAATGACGCCGCGCCCAGTGGTATTCCGTGTTGATGCGGAAATGAGTGTCAATACCTTCCTAGAACAACATAAAGACACGCCATTCTCACGCCCGCTGGTTTACAGCGAGCAGAGTGACAACATCATCGGTTTTGTTCACCGCTTAGAGCTGTTTAGATTGCAGCAAGCCGGTTGTGGTGAGAAAGCTCTGGGTGAAGTAATGCGCCCTATCCACGTGTTGCTGAACAACATGGGCTTGGCTAAAGCCTTTGACCAGATGATGGCAAACCGCCTGCAACTGTCTTTAGTTGTGGACGAATACGGCACTATTCAGGGCATCATCACCCTAGAAGACATCTTTGAGCACCTAGTGGGCGAAGAGATTGTCGATGAAGCGGATAAGACGACTGATATGCAAGAACTGGCGTTCCAACGCTGGGAGAAGTGGAAAGAGACACACGGTGTTATCGAAAACCGCGATGACGAGGACGAGGAAGAAACTCCAGCAGACAACGACTCTTCAGATGCAAAATCAACGAATGACGACGACGCATCAAAAGACAAAGTGTAGAACGAAGACAAAAAAGACGCTTAATCTAAATTTGATACCGTCAGATACAACAAAGGCTCCCTAGGGAGCCTTTGTTTTTATTCGTACCTTGGTGCAATTGCGAATTATAGCGCAACACCAATGTTACTGACTGGGTCTTCACGCAGTTCGTGGCGTAGGTCTTTGATCAACTCTAAGTCACGCTCAGTCGTTTCACGTAAAGGTCGGAAAATGGCCCACTGAACGTCCCACTCTTCACATACCGCTTCGTTTTCTTTCTGGTTTTCGTTCGTCACTTCTTCAGCGCCTTGAGCAAACTCAAGCTCAGCAACCGTCTTCACCGATTGTTGACTCACTTTAATTACCGCTTCCAACATATGTTCACGGTCAAGCAGACCATGAATTAGCGTTGCTAGGCCTTGGCATGCGTCCATTGCTGGATAAACACCATAAAAATCAAAATCATCACCGCTAGGGAATAGCTCTTCAACCTTCTCAAGTTGACGCTCAAAGTTCACCTTTGCTGTTTTAACCGTCAGGGTTTCCCAAATGCTATCCAAAACATCACGATAGATTCGAGCTTCCGCAAATTCTGTATTCTCACAAAACATGGCATAGTTAGGGTACATACGCTCACATAGACACGCCATAAAGGTAATTTGTTGCCAAGGTTCTAACTTTTCAAGACGAACCTGCAGTGGATTCTGAAGCATAGTCACTCAATAATTGCAGAAAAAGACAGCGAAAGTGTACTTGATAAACCCTGGGGGGAAAAGGTAAGCCGATGAACAATTTTACGAATAAGCTCTATATTCTTACTGAGCATGACGATACCTATACGCAACTGATTCTAAACCAGGATTTACCCGACCTAGAAATCACTCAAAACCCCAAATCAGCACAGATTGTCTTGGCGTCACCACCTCTAATCGCAGAGCGCCTCGGCGAGTTTAAAGAGCTAGACTGGGTACAGAGTACCTATGCCGGAATCAATAAACTCACTCAGCCAGATCTGCGTCAGGACTATACGCTAACCAACGTCAAAGGCATCTTTGGTCCGGCTATCGCAGAATACGTATTGGGTTACACAATCAGTCACTGTAGACACTTCCCTCATTACCACCAGCATCAACAACAACGAAACTGGCAGCCACAGCTTTATACTAGCCTAACTGACAAAACTATGGTGATTTTAGGAACAGGTTCAATCGGCAGTCATTTGGCAAAAACCGCGGCGGCTTTTGGTATTCATACCATAGGTGTCAACCGTACCGGCATCCCATCCAAACAAGAAACCTTTAAAGAGACTTTCCACATCAATGAGATAGAGGCTGCCCTTAAGCAGGCCGATATTGTGGTCAACACCTTGCCATCAACCGCTGAAACCTATCAGCTGTTGAACCAAACCACGTTAGGTTACTGCTCTAATGTGTTGCTGTTTAATGTCGGTCGAGGGGAAAGCATCGACAATAAAGCCTTGTTGCTCGCCATAAAAAACAGATGGGTAGAACACGCATTTTTAGATGTGTTTGAAAGTGAACCCCTCTCTCAGGAACATCCTTTCTGGAAACTACCGCAAGTCACCATCACTCCACACATCGCTGCACTCAGTGAGCCAAGACAAGTAGTCGAGATCTTCGCAGAGAATTACAAACAGTGGCGAGATGGCTTTACACTTAATCATGTCATCGATTTTGATAAAGGTTACTGATGTCCTCTTCGTTACTTAAAGAGATTCGACAATGCCGAGCTTGTGAGCCTCACCTATCACACGGTGCTAACCCGGTGATTCAAGCGCATCCAAACGCGCGCTTGCTGATCATAGGTCAAGCGCCGGGTATCAAGGTGCATGAGTCGTCGATCCCTTGGAATGACGCGAGTGGCGAACGATTAAGAGGATGGTTAGGGATAGATAGCGATACTTTTTACGACGAGCAAAAAGTCGCGATTGTGCCTATGGGGTTTTGTTATCCGGGGAAAGGGAAAAGTGGTGATCTTCCACCACGCAAAGAGTGCGCGGAGCTTTGGCATAACAAAGTGCTGCAATCTCTACCCAATATTCAAATGACACTGCTGATTGGCCAGTACGCACAAAACCATTACCTAACAAACAAGACCACCAGCACATTGACCGAAACCGTGCGTGATTGGCAAAGGTGGGCGCCTGAGTTTTTGCCATTACCCCACCCTTCGCCACGCAATAATATCTGGCTCAAGAAGAACCCTTGGTTTGAAAGTGAAGTCATTCCTTATATCAGGAAACACATCTCTGAGCATTTGGCCTACCATGATCCAAATACCTAATTAACTGCACACAACAAGATTAAACCGCCATCAAATGCCAATTTCAGGCAATAAAAAAGCGCTGTTGGTTTCCCAACAGCGCTTTCAATAATCTTACTCAGAATTACTTGTGGTAAGGCTTAGACAATTCGTGAACAGCGTCAACGAATACACCAGCATTCTCTGGCGGTACATCTAAGTGGATACCGTGGCCTAGGTTAAATACATGACCTGTACCACCGTCACCGAAGCCTTCAAGGATGCTGCCCACTTCTTCGCGAATACGTTCAGGTTGAGCGTAAAGCATTGAAGGATCCATGTTACCTTGCAGAGCAACTTTGTCGCCGATGCGAGCTTTTGCATCTGCGATGTTGATTGTCCAGTCTAGACCAACCGCATCACAACCTGTTGCTGCGATAGACTCAAGCCACATGCCGCCGTTCTTAGTGAACAGAGTAACCGGTACTCGACGACCTTCGTTTTCACGGATTAGGCCATCAACGATTTTGTGCATGTATTGCAGTGAGAATAGGTTGTAGTCACGAGGAGTCAGTACACCACCCCATGTATCAAATACCATTACCGATTGAGCACCCGCTTTAATTTGCGCGTTCAAGTATTCGATAACACTGTCAGCCAGCTTGTCTAGAAGCAGGTGCAGCGTTTGTGGTTCTGCGTACATCATCTTCTTGATCTTAGTGAATGCTTTAGAGCTTCCACCTTCAACCATGTATGTCGCTAGAGTCCATGGGCTACCAGAGAAACCAATCAGTGGCACTTCGCCTTTCAGGTCTTTACGGATCTGACGAACGGCATTCATTACGTATTGAAGCTCGCCTTCTGGATCAGGTAGGCCAATCTTCTCTACGTCAGCTTTACACGTGATAGGACGCTCAAACTTAGGACCTTCACCTGTTTCAAAGTACAAACCTAAGCCCATTGCATCAGGGATAGTTAGGATGTCTGAGAACAAGATTGCCGCATCAAGCGGGAAACGACGTAAAGGTTGAAGTGTTACTTCTGATGCCAGTTCCGCGTTTTTGCACAAAGACATGAAATCGCCCGCTTCAGCGCGCGTTGCTTTGTATTCAGGAAGATAGCGGCCAGCTTGGCGCATCATCCATACCGGTGTGTAATCAACAGGCTGTTTTAAAAGTGCGCGTAAATAGCGATCGTTTTTTAATTCGGTCATTCCGTTAAATTCCAATTCAATCTTGTCTAGTTTTGATGGCAAGTATTCTAACACTGATTGAAGGGTAAAAGCTGTGTGCTTTGCAACCTAGATCAAGTTATTAACTTTTAAATCAATGCTTAATTTGCACCCAATTACGGGAGCATGTTAAAAATTTGTTCGCTAGCGAAAATTACAATTATAACATCTGAGTAGTCACTACTCAGCATCTCATAACGACATCTTACTTACCCCCTCCACTTGTGGAGGGTTTTTTTTAGCTTTTGATCACCCATAGGCCAAATACTATCACAGGCAAATTAGTGCTCTAGTATCTGCTCAGTCACACCATCTTTCATCACGTCATCAACGGTTTTCTCAATCAACTGTCTCGCAATGGTTCCAACAGGAGCAACATCAGGCAGGCTTGTTACGTCAAACCATTGAGCATCCGATAGCTCGCTGTAGTCAGGCTTGAGCGTACCACCAGCATAATCTGCGAGAAAGCCCATCATCATACTCGATGGAAACGCCCATGGCTGGCTGCCAAAATAACGAATATTATCGACATCGATACCCGTTTCTTCTTTGACTTCTCTTGCCACACACTGCTCTAAGGTCTCTCCGACCTCTAGGAAGCCCGCTATCACGGTATACATACCTGTCTTATGTCTTGGGTGCTGCGCAAGCAATATCTTGTTGTCGTTTCGTACAGCGACAATGATGCACGGGAAGATACGAGGATAATGAAGTGTGCGGCAATCTCCACACTGCATCGCCACCTGGTTATGGTTGAGATGATTTCGACCACCACACTGAGGGCAAAAACGCATACTTTGAGTCATATGCCCATATTGGATGGCTTTGCTTGCAGTCAAGAAACTCACTTCAGGCCAGTGCAGTAACTCTCTTAGGCTGACCATGCTCAGCTCATTCTCCACATCACAATCGTTGAGCCAATACACCTTGCGACCTTGATGCTGACCAATACAGATTGCATGCTCCACACTCAGCCCAAGCTCTTCAGCAGAGCCAAACGGAAACTGATCATTATTAACCCAAATATCACTACCAGAAACGACGCACCAATAAGCTTGCTCTGTCATTTTGTTATCACTTTTTTTTAACATCCCTATGCCTCATTGCTTGCAGTTCGTTCATTTTACTGGCAATCTAATTTCATACTAGAGTTGTAGCAGAGAATATTTCAAGCTATTACTTTTAGTAGCTACCAATAAAACGGACCCTGCTTAGGCAATTACTTGATCACAAGGTTGTGATCAGATCATGAGGACATGGTCATGCTAAATAAATTCAAACAAATACAAGAACAATGGGGTGGCTCTAATGAGGTCATCGATCATTGGCTCGAAACTCGACAGTCTCTAATCGTTGAGTATTGTAAGCTAGGTGCCTTGCAGCCAGCTAGCAACGGGCAATCAAACGTTGTTGAACTCCCTTCCCCTAAAGAAATAAGCTCATTCTGTGATCATGTTGTCGATTATATCTCAGAGGGTCATTTTAAGATCTACGATATGGTCATGAAAAAATGGCAAGCAACAGGCTTTAAAACCAATGACGAGATTGATACAACTTACGCGAAAATCGTACTTACAACCGAGCCGCTTCTAGAATTCAATGATAAGTACGTTAAAGTAAATGCAGACGATGAGTTGCCTAACTTCGAAGGAGATATGTCCAAAGTAGGTGAACTACTCGAACTACGTTTTGAAGTAGAAGATAATCTTATCCAGCTTATTGCAGACAGTTTAGCGATTCCACCAGGCGCTTAGTTAGCCGAATCCTTAATAAGCTTGCCTCTGTGCAAGCTTTTTGTTTTGTCTGTAAGGTTATCCAAACTACCCAGAACCTTTCAGACAGAGCTTACTCGCTCGCCCTGACCTTTAGCCATAAGCATATGGTTACAGCCCTAATCAGCCTAGTCATCTCTACCCTTTATCTTACTGGCCTCAAAGAGCACTCTTCAGGACATAAATCCAACCTCACCAGCTAGATAAGCACACCTATCACTTTATAAGTCATAGCTAAATACCAATACGCCAGATACAAAAAAGGCACCCGAAGGTGCCTTTTTCTTATCTCTTAGAGACTACTCGTAGAGCTTACTCTTCTGAAGAGAAACCAGCGTTTAGAAGTGCTGCTAGATTGTCAGTAGCTTGTTCAGCTGAAGGACCTTCTTGCTCTTCTTCACGTTGTTTTTGACGCTCTTGGTGGTATGCGAAACCAGTACCAGCTGGGATCAGACGACCAACAATTACGTTCTCTTTCAGACCGCGAAGGTCATCACGCTTACCAGAAACCGCAGCTTCTGTTAGTACGCGAGTCGTTTCTTGGAACGATGCAGCTGAGATGAATGACTCAGTTGCAAGAGATGCTTTAGTAATACCTAGTAGATCACGTTCGAAACGTACTAGTTCTTTACCTTCAGCTTCTAGCTTACGGTTAGCAATCTTAACATTGTGGTACTCAACTTGTTCGCCAGGTAGGAACGGAGAGTCACCAGAATGAGTGATTGTACACTTACGTAGCATTTGACGAACGATAGTCTCGATGTGCTTATCGTTAATCTTTACGCCTTGTAAGCGGTAAACTTCTTGAACTTCGTTCGCGATGTACTGAGTTACTGCGTGGATACCACGTAGACGCAGGATATCGTGTGGAGTTTCAGGACCGTCGGCGATTACATCACCACGTTCAATCTTCTCACCTTCGAACACGTTCAATTGACGATGCTTAGGAATCATCTCTTCGTAAGCGTCACCGCCTTCACGAGTGATTACTAGACGACGCTTACCTTTCGTTTCTTTACCGAAAGACACAGTACCTGTGTGCTCAGCAAGGATCGCAGGCTCTTTAGGCTTACGAGCTTCGAATAGGTCAGCTACGCGTGGTAGACCACCGGTGATATCTTTGTTTCCGCTCGATTTTTGAGGGATACGAGATAGTGTGTCACCGATGCCAACTTCAGCGCCATCTTCGATGTTTACAATCGCTTTGCCAGGTAGGAAGTAGTGAGCTGGCATATCAGTACCAGGGATCATTACGTCGTTACCTTGCTCATCAACAAGTTTGATAGCTGGACGCATATCTTTACCTGCTGCTGGGCGAGCTGCTGCGTCTGTAACTTCACTTGAAGAAAGACCCGTTAGATCGTCAGTTTGACGAGAAACTGTAATACCATCAATCATATCTACGAATTGGATACGACCTGCCACTTCAGTGATGATTGGCATGGTATGCGCTTCCCAGTTAGCTACAACTTCACCAGCAGTAACTGCTGCGTTGTCGCCTTTGGTTAGCATCGAACCGTAAGGAAGTTTGTGCTTCTCTTTAGTACGGCCGAATTCATCAATAATCGTCATCTCAGATGCACGAGAAGTGATAACCAGTTTCTTATCTTTGTTAACTACGAACTTAGCATTGTGAAGTTTCACAGTACCAGTTGTCTTAGCTTGGATGCTGTTCTCTGCTGCTGCAGTAGATGCCGCACCACCGATGTGGAACGTACGCATCGTTAGCTGTGTACCCGGTTCACCGATAGATTGTGCAGCGATAACACCAACTGCTTCACCTTGGTTCACTAGGTGACCACGTGCTAGGTCACGACCGTAACACTGTGCACAACAACCGAAGTCTGCATCACAGGTAACAACAGAGCGCACTTTCATGCTATCTACTGAGTTGTCTTCCATGATTTGACACCACTTCTCATCAATCAGAGTATTACGTGGAATCAGTACATCTTCAGTACCAGGCTTAAGAACGTCTTCAGCTACTACACGACCTAGAGCAAGCTCAGAAAGTGCAACTTTAACGTCACCACCTTCGATGTGAGGCATCATGTCGATACCTTCATGCGTGCCACAGTCATGTTCGTGTACTACAACGTCTTGAGCAACGTCTACTAGACGACGAGTTAGGTAACCCGAGTTTGCTGTTTTCAGTGCTGTATCCGCAAGACCCTTACGAGCACCGTGCGTTGAGATAAAGTACTGAAGGACGTTTAGACCTTCTTTAAAGTTCGCTGTGATCGGCGTTTCGATGATTGAACCATCTGGACGCGCCATCAGACCACGCATACCTGCTAGCTGACGAATCTGAGCTGCAGAACCACGTGCGCCCGAGTCGGCCATCATGTAGATGCTGTTGAACGATTCTTGCTGTTCTTCTTCGCCGTCACGGTTGATAACTGTTTCAGAAGATAGGTTATCCATCATTGCTTTCGCAACGCGGTCATTCGTAGATGCCCAGATATCGATAACTTTGTTGTAACGCTCACCCGCAGTAACAAGACCAGATTGGAATTGCTCTTGGATTTCGCGAACTTCTTCTTCAGCAGATTCAATTTCATCGTATTTCGCTTGAGGTACAACCATATCGTCGATACCTACAGAAACACCAGAAAGTGCAGCGTATGCAAAACCTGCGTACATGATTTGGTCAGCAAATACTACTGTATCTTTTAGACCAAGCTTACGGTAACACTCGTTAAGAAGAGTAGAGATCTGCTTCTTACCTAACTTTTGGTTAACGATGCTGTACGGTAGGCCAGCTGGAACGATTTGCCATAGCATTGCACGGCCGACAGTTGTATCAACCATCTTCGTTTCAGTAGTGCTGTTACCATCTTCGTCTACTACAGTCTCGGTGATACGTACTTTAACGCGAGCGTGTAGCTCAGCAGTCTTAGTACGGTATGCCTTTTCAGCCTCAGCAGGGCCAGCAAGGTACATACCTTCGCCTTTCACGTTGATCTTGTCACGTGTCATGTAGTAAAGACCCAATACAACGTCCTGAGAAGGTACGATGATCGGATCACCTGACGCTGGCGACAGAATGTTATTCGTCGACATCATCAGTGTACGTGCTTCAAGCTGTGCTTCTAGAGTTAGAGGCACGTGTACCGCCATTTGGTCACCATCGAAGTCGGCGTTGTATGCCGCACACACTAGTGGGTGAAGCTGAATCGCTTTACCTTCGATTAGTACTGGTTCAAACGCTTGGATACCTAGACGGTGAAGTGTAGGTGCACGGTTAAGTAGTACTGGGTGTTCGCGGATTACTTCGTCCAGGATATCCCAAACGATAGCTTCTTCGCGCTCTACCATCTTCTTAGCAGCTTTGATTGTCGTAGCCATACCACGAGTTTCTAGCTTGCTGTAGATGAACGGCTTAAATAGCTCAAGTGCCATCTTCTTAGGAAGACCACACTGATGTAGACGAAGGTATGGACCTACTGTGATTACAGAACGGCCAGAGTAGTCTACACGTTTACCTAGAAGGTTCTGACGGAAACGACCTTGTTTACCCTTGATCATATCAGCAAGAGATTTCAGAGGACGCTTGTTAGAACCAGTGATAGCACGACCGCGACGACCGTTATCTAGAAGTGCATCAACAGACTCTTGCAGCATACGCTTTTCGTTACGTACGATGATGTCCGGAGCAGCTAGCTCTAGAAGACGCTTCAAACGGTTGTTACGGTTGATCACACGACGGTAAAGGTCGTTCAGATCTGAAGTCGCAAAACGACCGCCATCTAGTGGTACTAGAGGACGTAGATCTGGCGGCAGAACCGGAAGTACAGTCAGAATCATCCATTGCGGATCGTTACCCGATGCAATGAACGCTTCAACTAGCTTCAGGCGCTTAGTAACTTTTTTACGCTTAGTTTCTGAGTTAGTCGTTTCTAACTCTTCGCGCATTTCTTCCACTTCTTGATGAAGGTCCATTGTTGCAAGCAGATCTTTGATCGCTTCAGCACCCATCTTAGCAGTGAATTCGTCACCCCACTCTTCTAGACGATCCAGATACTCTTCTTCAGTAAGCATCTGAGATTTTTCTAGATCAGTCATACCAGGTTCAGTTACTACGTACATCTCGAAGTAAAGAACACGTTCGATATCACGTAGAGGGATATCCATTAGTAGACCGATACGAGACGGCAGTGATTTTAGGAACCAGATGTGAGCAACTGGTGAAGCTAGCTCGATGTGGCCCATGCGGTCACGACGAACTTTAGTTTGTGTAACTTCAACGCCACACTTCTCACAGATAACACCACGGTGCTTCAGGCGCTTGTATTTGCCACAAAGACATTCGTAGTCTTTAACTGGACCAAAAATACGTGCACAGAACAGACCATCACGTTCAGGTTTGAACGTACGATAGTTAATTGTTTCCGGCTTTTTAACTTCACCAAAAGACCATGAACGGATCATGTCTGGTGAAGATAGACCGATTTTGATTGCATCAAATTCTTCGGTCTTATGCTGTGCTTTTAGAAAGTTTAATAAGTCTTTCACATTCAGCTCCTGTAAGGAGTTAAAGGAGCTCACTGCTGTAGCAAGCTCCCTTTTACCAAATAATCCTATCTTCTTTTAAAAAGAAGGAGGGATTACTCTTCGTCTTCTAGCTCGATGTTGATACCTAGCGAGCGAATCTCTTTCAACAGTACGTTGAACGACTCAGGCATACCAGGTTCCATGCTATGGTTACCGTCTACGATGTTCTTATACATCTTAGTACGGCCGTTAACGTCATCTGACTTAACTGTTAGCATTTCTTGTAGAGTATATGCAGCACCGTATGCTTCTAGTGCCCATACTTCCATCTCACCGAAACGCTGACCACCGAACTGAGCTTTACCACCAAGTGGTTGCTGAGTTACTAGGCTGTAAGAACCAGTTGAACGAGCATGCATCTTGTCATCAACCAAGTGGTTCAGTTTCAGCATGTACATGTAACCAACAGTTACAGGACGCTCAAACGAATCACCAGTACGACCATCAAACAGTTTAAGCTGACCAGATTCTGGCAGATCACCCAGTTTAAGTAGTTCTTTGATTAGAGACTCAGAAGCACCGTCGAACACAGGAGTAGCAATCGGTAGACCGCCACGTAGGTTCTTGATCAGTGTACGAACTTGATCATCAGACAGTTCAGCAATATCAACTTTCTGACGAGTATCACCAAGATCGTAAACCTTCTGTAGGAACTCACGGAACTTATGCAGTTCTTGTTGTTCCTTAACCATTTGGTTGATCTTGTCACCGATACCTTTCGCAGCCAAACCTAAGTGAACTTCTAGGATCTGACCGATGTTCATACGCGATGGTACACCCAGCGGGTTAAGTACGATGTCTACAGGCTGACCTTTCTCATCGTATGGCATGTCTTCAACAGGGTTAATCTTAGAGATTACACCTTTGTTACCGTGACGACCGGCCATCTTATCACCAGGCTGGATACGACGTTTAACCGCTAGGTAAACTTTAACAATCTTAAGAACGCCAGGCGCTAGATCATCACCTTGAGTGATTTTACGACGCTTAGTTTCAAACTTCTTATCGAAGTCTGCTTTTAGCTCATCCCACTGCTCAGCAAGTTGCTCAAGCTGTGTTTGTAGCGCATCGTCTTCTAGAACTTGCTCTAGCCATTGCTTACGACCGATAGTATCAAGCTTAGCTTCAGAGTAACCACCAGACAGAAGTACAGCTTTAACACGGTTAAGAAGGCCACCCTCAAGAATTTGGAACTCTTCAGTTAGGTCTTTCTTAGCTTCTTTAAGCTGCATCTGTTCGATTTCAAGTGCACGCTTGTCTTTCTCTACGCCATCGCGAGTGAAGACTTGTACATCGATGATAGTACCCGAAACAGAGTTTGGTACACGTAGAGAAGTATCTTTAACATCAGATGCTTTCTCACCGAAGATAGCACGTAGCAGCTTCTCTTCAGGAGTCAGTTGAGTTTCACCTTTAGGGGTTACTTTACCAACTAGGATGTCGCCACCCTTAACTTCAGCACCAATGTAAACGATACCTGACTCGTCTAGTTTAGACAGAGCAGACTCACCTACGTTTGGAATATCAGCTGTGATCTCTTCAGAACCCAGCTTAGTATCACGAGCCACACAAGATAGTTCTTGGATGTGGATTGTCGTGAAACGGTCTTCTTGAACTACGCGCTCAGATACTAAAATCGAGTCTTCGAAGTTGTAACCGTTCCAAGGCATGAATGCGATACGCATGTTTTGGCCAAGAGCTAGTTCACCAAGGTCTGTTGAAGGACCATCAGCAAGAACATCGCCACGTGCAACTGGTTCACCAGGAAGTACAGTTGGACGTTGGTTAATACATGTGTTTTGGTTCGAACGCGTGTACTTAGTTAGGTTGTAGATATCGATACCAGCTTCGCCAGGTACCAATTCATCTTCGTTAACCTTAACTACGATACGAGAAGCGTCTACAGACTGAACTTGACCACCACGTTTAGCAACCGCTGTAACACCAGAGTCAACTGCGATGTTACGTTCGATACCAGTACCTACTAGAGGCTTATCAGCCTTAAGTGTTGGTACAGCTTGACGTTGCATGTTGGCACCCATCAATGCACGGTTCGCATCATCGTGTTCTAGGAACGGGATAAGCGAAGCAGCGATAGATACTACTTGGTTTGTCGCAACGTCCATGTAGTCAACGTGATCGCGTGGGTGAAGACCAGATTCACCTTTTTGACGAGCTGTGATTAGCTCATCTGCAAACGTACCTTCTTCAGTAAGAATGGTGTTTGCTTGCGCGATTACGAATTGACCTTCCTGGATTGCAGACAGGTAATCAACTTCTTCTGTTACTACACCATCTACTACACGACGGTACGGAGTTTCTAGGAAACCGTAATCGTTACAACGTGCAAACGCAGATAGTGAGTTAATTAGACCGATGTTTGGACCTTCAGGCGTTTCGATCGGACATAGACGACCGTAGTGAGTTACGTGAACGTCACGTACTTCGAAGCCTGCGCGCTCACGAGTAAGACCACCAGGACCTAAAGCAGAGATACGACGTTTGTGCGTAACTTCTGACAATGGGTTGTTTTGGTCCATGAACTGTGAAAGCTGTGAAGAGCCAAAGAATTCTTTAACTGCAGCAGAGATCGGCTTAGCGTTGATAAGATCTTGAGGCATGATTGCATCAAGGTCACCAAGGCTTAGGCGCTCTTTAACGGCACGTTCTACACGAACTAGACCAACACGGAATTGGTTTTCTGCCATTTCACCTACAGAACGGATACGACGGTTGCCAAGGTGGTCGATATCGTCCACTTCACCAATACCGTTACGGATACCAATCAGTTTCTTCATCACTTCGATGATGTCTGATTCATCCAGAGTACCGCGCTCTTCTTCTTCTTCACGCTCGATAGAGCTGTTGAACTTCATACGGCCTACAGTTGATAGGTCGTAACGTTCTTCAGAGAAGAATAGACTTTCGAATAGAGACTCTGCAGCTTCTTTCGTTGGTGGCTCGCCAGGACGCATCATGCGGTAGATTTCTACCAATGCAGAGATGCGATCTACTGTGCTATCTGCACGTAGAGTGTCTGACATGAATGGACCGTGATCTAGGTCATTCGTGAACAGAGTTTGTAGAGCCTTGTGGCCTGCTTGAGACAGGTTAGCAAGAGCTTCTAGGCTAATCTCTTGGTTCGCGCCAACGATGATCTCGCCAGTTGCTTCGTTGATGTAATCTTTAGATGCAACTTTACCAACGATGTACTCTACTGGTACTTCGATGTGCTCAACGCCATCTTTTTCAAGTTGACGGATATGGCGAGCAGTAACACGACGACCAGTCTCAACGTAAGTTTTACCGTTTGCTTCGATGTCGAATGACGCAGTTTCACCACGTAGACGATCAGGAACCAACTCCATAAGAAGAGTTTGGTCTTTAACTTCGAAGTTCACCTTGTCGAAGAACAGATCTAGGATCTCTTCAGTCGATTTACCAAGTGCACGAAGAATAATCGATGCTGGTAGCTTACGACGACGGTCGATACGTACGAATAAGTTATCCTTAGGATCGAACTCAAAGTCTAACCATGAGCCACGGTAAGGAATTACACGTGCGTTATAAAGAACTTTACCTGATGAGTGGGTCTTACCCTTATCACTGTCGAAGAACACGCCTGGGCTTCGGTGCAGCTGGGATACGATAACCCTCTCGGTACCATTAATTACGAAAGTACCATTGTCTGTCATAAGCGGAATTTCGCCCATGTAGACTTCTTGTTCTTTAATGTCTTTTACAGTACCTGCTGGTGCATCTCGATCAAAGATAACTAGACGTAGTTTTACGCGTAGTGGCTTTGAGTAAGTAACACCGCGGATTTGACATTCTTTAACGTCAAAAACTGGCTCACCAAGACGGTAGCTAACGTATTGCAGCTCAGAATTGCCGTTGTAGCTCTGAATTGGAAATACAGAACGGAAAGCAGCTTCAAGACCGTATTGACCTTCTGGATCCTGTTCGATGAATTTGTCGAAAGAATCAAGCTGGATCGATAACAGGTATGGAATGTCCAAAACTTGTGGACGAGTACCAAAATCCTTACGGATGCGCTTTTTCTCGGTATAAGAGTAAACCATGGGGTTCCTCAGCTCGCTGATAAGTGACCCAAACCACCCAAAACACTCTTCAGAGGGGGTGGTGACAAACAGCTGTTTAGTGGTAGTGAACAATCATTTCGAAAAAATGACTGTTTTTTTGCTCGGATTATGACGGTTAAACAGCGGAAATTTCGTCATAGCCCTACAGCGCAAAAAGGCCGGTGGTTAATAAACCACCAGCCATTAGCCTTGCGGCTATGAAATTAAGTAATAATTACTTGATTTCAACAGAAGCGCCAGCTTCTTCTAGCTGTGCTTTAAGAGCTTCAGCTTCAGCTTTGTCAACGCCTTCTTTAAGCGCTGCAGGAGCTGAGTCTACAAGACCTTTAGCTTCTTTAAGACCTAGGCCAGTTGCGCCACGTACAGCTTTGATAACTTGTACTTTGTTAGCGCCAGCAGCAGTTAGGATAACGTCGAATTCAGTTTGCTCAGCAGCAGCGTCGCCGCCAGCTGCGCCACCAGCTACAACTGCAGCTGCAGCTGAAACGCCGAATTTCTCTTCCATAGCTTCGATAAGCTCAACAACTTGCATTACAGACATTTCTGCAACTGCGTCTAGGATTTGCTCGTTAGTAATAGACATAACAATTCTCTTTTAAGTCAACAATAAGTTTAATTTGCAACCAGTGAAAAGCAAGGCTTAAGCCGCTGCTTCTTCTTTTTGGTCACGTAGTGCAGCGATAGTACGAACCAGCTTGCCAGCAGAAGCTTCTTTCATGCACATCATTAGGCGTGCGATAGCTTCGTCGTAAGTTGGTAGTGTCGCTAGTACTTCAGCATCAGTAACTGCGCCTTCAAATGCAGCAGCTTTGATCTCGAAATCTTTGTTCTCTTTAGCGAAGTCTTTGAAAAGACGCGCTGCAGCACCTGGGTGCTCGTTAGAGAACGCGATCAGAGTTGGACCAGTGAAAGTGTCTACTAGACACTCGTAGTCTGTACCCTGAACCGCACGGCGTGCTAGTGTGTTACGAACAACTTTCATGTAAACACCCGCTTCGCGAGCTTGTTTACGTAGAGAAGTCATTGCGCCAACTTCAACGCCACGAGAATCAGCTACAACTGCAGAAAGTGCACCACTGGCAGCTTCGTTGACTTCAGCAACAATTGCTTTTTTGTCTTGAAGATTTAAAGCCATTTGGATTAACCTCTGGTTGTGATTACAGCACCCAATACAAAATGTATTGAGCGTTTACGATGTTATTTAAAAATGAATAAATCCACTTCAAACCACAACATCGCCTACGTAGGTTTTATTAAGCTATCAATAATCTAATGAAAATCGACAACGCCTACGGTCTTGGGATAGATGATTTCAAATTGCTTTAAAACCACCCAACCACAAATATTAGGCGCAGAAGTATACACTAAATCTGCGCCTAAGCAAATTAGTTTGCTTGAGTATCAAGACTAGCTTGATCAACAGCAACACCAGCACCCATCGTAGTAGAGATGCTTACTTTCTTCAGGTAAGAACCCTTAGCTGAAGAAGGCTTAGCTTTCTTAAGAGCAACTAGAAGTGCTTCTAGGTTCTCTTGAAGCTGGTTAGCTTCGAAAGATGCTTTACCGATAGTAGTGTGGATGATGCCGTTCTTGTCGTTACGGTAACGAACCTGACCAGCTTTAGCGTTCTTAACCGCTTCAGCAACGTTAGGAGTTACAGTACCAACTTTAGGGTTTGGCATAAGGCCGCGTGGACCTAGGATTGTACCTAGTTGACCAACAACACGCATTGCATCTGGAGAAGCAACAACTACGTCGAAGTTCATTTCGCCTTTTTTCACTTGCTCAGCAAGATCTTCCATACCAACGATATCTGCGCCAGCAGCTTTAGCAGCTTCTGCGTTTGCACCTTGAGTGAAAACAGCAACGCGGATGTCACGGCCAGTACCGTGAGGTAGCACAGTTGCGCCACGAACGTTTTGGTCAGATTTACGAGCATCGATGCCTAGGTTAACAGCAACGTCTACAGACTCAACGAATTTAGCAGTCGCTAGTTCTTTTAGAAGAGCAACAGCTTCGTTGATTTCGTATTCTTTAGTTGAGTCAACTTTGTCGCGGATTACGCGCATACGCTTAGTAAGTTTAGCCATGATCTTATCCCTCTACCACTAGGCCCATTGAACGAGCAGTACCAGCAATAGAACGTTTCATTGCTTCGATGTCAGCACCAGTCATATCAGCAGCTTTAGTTTCTGCGATTTCCTGAACTTGAGCGTCAGTAACAGTACCAACTTTCTCAGTGTTTGGACGACCTGAACCAGACTTAACGCCAGCAGCTTTCTTAAGAAGAACAGCAGCAGGTGGAGTCTTAGTTACGAACGTGAAAGAACGGTCGTTGTAAACAGTAATAACTACTGGAGTAGGTAGACCTTTCTCAACAGATTCTGTTTTTGCGTTGAACGCTTTACAGAATTCCATGATGTTCACGCCGTGTTGACCTAGAGCAGGACCAACCGGTGGACTTGGGTTTGCCATACCAGCTGCAACTTGCAGTTTGATATAAGCTTCAACTTTCTTAGCCATGATATTTCCTAATATTTTGGGTACATGCGCTAGCCGCAAGGCGAGCTCCCCATAAATTCAATTAACTCTTTTTCACTTCCACAGAAGCAAAAAGGCGCGAAATTATAATCATAATTCGCGCCTTTAACAACCCTAAAAAGGTGATTTTTTATACTCTTTTATTTTGAACAACTTATGAAGTATTTATCCACAGCTTGTTCAAAACTTAGAGTTTTAGTCCAGTTTTTCAACCTGACCAAATTCAAGCTCAACCGGTGTTGCACGACCAAAGATCGATACAGATACCTTAATGCGGCTTTTCTCGTAATCTACTTCTTCAACAGTACCGTTGAAGTCAGCAAATGGACCATCGTTCACACGAACCACTTCACCCGCTTCGAACATTGTCTTAGGACGTGGAGACTCGCTCGCTTTCTCTAGACGGTTCAAGATAGCATCAGCTTCTTTATCAGTGATTGGTGCAGGACGATCAGAGGTACCACCAATGAAGCCCATAACACGCGGAATGCTGCGTACTAAGTGCCATGATTCATCATTCATGATCATTTGAACTAATACGTAGCCAGGGAAGAATTTACGTTCACTTTTACGGCGTTGGCCTGCACGCATTTCCACTACTTCTTCAGTAGGTACTAGCACATCGCCAAATAGTTCTTCCATGTTGTGCATTTTAATATGCTCGCGTAGCGACTGTGCAACACGACCTTCAAAGCCAGAAAAGGCTTGAACTACATACCAACGTTTTTTTGGAGCTTCACTCATGAATCAGAACCCTCTACACCCCAGTTGCTAGAGAAACTAGACGGACCATAATGCCGTCAATTCCCCAAAGCACTAGAGACATAACAATACATACAGCTAAAACGATCAATGTAGTTTGCATAGTTTCTTGGCGAGTAGGCCAAACAACTTTACGAATCTCCATACGAGATTCTTTTGCAAAATCGATCGCAGCTTTACCTTTAGTTGTTGTTGCTGCAACGCCTAGTGCGGCAGCAATCAGCACAACTACACCTGCAGCGCGAATTACAACAGACAATTCACCATACAGGTAATTACCCACAACAGCAGCAGCCAACAGAACAAAAGCGACAATCCACTTCATTGTATCTGCTGCACCTGAGCTATCAGGAGTTTCAGCGTTTGCTTTCATAAAACCAACCTGTGATAAGTCTTAAATATAGACGACAATAACCCCGCTGTTGCAGGGCACATTCCTTTGCGTTGCAAAACAACACATCTAACAGTCATTTTAGTCAAAAAGACCGTTTAATTCTTTGCTAAGAGCAAAAATCGATGTCAAAACATCCAACTCTTTTTTTAGCGCAGAAAAAGGGCATCAAATGATGCCCTTTTTACTAGTGGTTCGTCAAATCTTATGCAAAGATTTTAGCTACAACACC
>NZ_JBFRMS010000035.1:0-95771 GCF_041470505.1 Vibrio sp. 10N.261.55.C5 | reverse complement strand
GCTTTAACTGATCGGCATTAGAGCTCTAGGCTCCGTTTTTTTAATTCAACTTGTTCTCTGGTCATCTGTTTTCAGTTCATGACTAAGCAGATTAGAACTGAGAGTACTTCTCGTAACGTGAATCACGAAGTGACTCTTTGACGCGCTTTAGGTTCTCTCTGAAACCAGAACCACGACGTAGCGTAAAGCCTGTCGCTAGCACATCGATAACCGTCATCTGAACAACGCGACTTGCCATTGGCATGTAAACGTCAGTGTCTTCTGGAACATCCAGAGAAATAGACAACGAGCTCGCTTTATCCAGTGGAGAATCTTTTGCTGTGATAGCAATAACTGTCGCACCGTTTTCACGCGCTAAGTTTGCAATCTCAACTTGGCTTTTAGTGCGGCCAGTATGAGAGATAAGAACAATAACGTCGTTATCACTGCAGTTAATGCAGCTCATTCGTTGCATCACGATGTCTTCGAAACATGTGATTGGGATATTAAAACGAATAAACTTGTTTTGAGCATCTTTGGCGACAGCAGAAGAGGCACCCAGTCCGAAGAACGAAATGCGTTTTGCTTGAGTCAGCAAGTCAACAGCACGGTTTACTTGCATCGCGTCTAGACTGTTTTTAGCAACGTCTAGACAAGCCATAGTTGATTCGAAAATCTTATGCGTATAAGCATCTGGACCATCATCTTCTTCAACATTACGGTTCACGTAAGGTGTACCGTTTGCCAAGCTTTGAGCTAGGTGAAGTTTGAAGTCAGGGAAGCCCTTTGTGTCTAATCGACGACAGAAGCGGTTAACTGTAGGCTCACTCACGTCAGCCATTTTAGCTAAGGTAGCAATGCTAGAATGAATTGCAGTTTGAGGGGAAGCCATAATTACTTCGGCTACCTTGCGCTCAGACTTGCTGAAATTTTCCAGGTTTTTTTGTATTTTTTCTAATGTATTCATAGTGTTCACAAGGGTATAGAGAACAACTTGCTAGTTAATATCTTTTACCAGGGGGTATGGCTGAAGCAAATATCAGTAAACACAAAGCCGATGTATATTCGGTTTCGTAAATACTGCTGCGTCAAATAGATATCAAGCTAACTAGCACCATAGAGTCAGTATAAACCCAACATACTATTTACTAATACAAAAACAGGGCATGAATGCTTAAGAATATGACAAACCTCAACAAAATTTTAGAAAACTACAGAATTGGAAGAGAGTTTGAGCAAAAAGAATGCAAAATGGGTATGAACTGACAGCTTAGTTACATCAAAAAGAAAGAAATTTTCAATTTGATGCAACTAAAATTGAATGACTATGCGTTGATTTGCGTAACCAGTTTGTTGATTTTGCCCATCAAGTTTGGTGCTAGTTTAGAGATCTCACGCTGTTCTTCAAGCACTGCCGAAAGAATGTCATTGCCTGTTAGTGGGTTTGCTAATACCACGCGGAAAACGATGATTGGCTGATGTACCCATGCTTCAGGGTTTAAGCGTGTACGTGACACGAAAGACTTACCTGTTTCACGCTGCTTCTTCTGAATAAACTTAGTCAGCTCATTGAGCAACTCATTCAGTTCGACACGATGTTCAGGCTCAGCTTTAAGCAGTGCCGCTTTGACTGACTCAGGGACATAGCGATAAGTCAGTAGGCAAAGCTCAGGTTCTGAAACCAGCTCGAAGTCGCTCTGATCTTTAATTAGGTCGGCAAAGTAGCGCGCTTTGTTGATGCTTTGGTCGATCAGCAGTTCATAACCTGGGCGGCTAATGATGTGCATTGCGGCGTAAACCAGCATTGCCATACCTGAACGAGAACCTTCTAACGTATGGCTGCCTAAATCTTTTGAGCCTTTACGAAGAATGTATTGAGCATGATGTTCAATCGCAGTCATCGCATCTGGCTTCTTAAACAGAACCATACCCGCACCCATAGGGATATAAAGCTGTTTATGCGCATCAATCGTGACTGAATCCGCCAGTTCAATACCATCAAGTAGGTGACGATGATTGTTAGACATCAGAGTCGCACCGCCCCAAGCTGCATCAACGTGGAAATGACAATCGGATTCGGCACACACCTCAGCAATATCTCTTAGCGGGTCGATATTACCGGTTTCGGTTGTACCAGCCACACCAATGACGGCGAAAGGTTTGATCTTGTTCTGCTTGAGCTGCTCGATCTTGAGTCTTAAATCATCAGTACAAATACGGTTGTCGTTATCTGTTTTAACAGACACTAGACCTTCTTGACCAATACCAAGGACATCCGCGGCTTTTTTCAGAGAGTAGTGGCCACGTTCAGAGACTAAGATGGCAAGGCCTTCGTAGTCGTAGTGCTTCATGGCTTTAAACAGGCCTTCTTTTTCTACACCTTTGAACGAACCTTGCGCTTTTAGTGCGTTGTTACGTGCAACCCAGAGCGCTGTAATGTTCGCGATGGTACCGCCAGAACAAAACGCACCTAAAGAGTGGTTTGCGCTGTGCATCCAACGAGAATAAAACTGGTCACTATCTTGATAAATCAGGCGATGTAACATGCCCAGAACTTGACGTTCTAGGGGAGTGAACGCTTTTGAGGTCTCGATTTTTACTAGATTCTGATTCAACGCAATCATGATTTTTGAAAGCGGCATCAGGAAGTACGGCAACGCAGAGGTCATGTGGCCAATAAAACTTGGCGAAGACGTGTGAACCGAATGAGACACAAGAGAATCGAGGAGATGCTCAGTATGTTCAGAAACAAACTCAGGCTGCTCTGGGATATGAGCATTTGAAAAATCTTTCTCAATTTCACGCAGCGGCTTTTCTTCAGCCACAATATGTTCACGTAAGAATTGATTCAGGTTTCGTGAAAGTTTGTCTTCAATTTGAGTGAGTGTTGAATCTGGGCCTTCAGGTACCGTGAAGATACGTAGAAGACTGTCGAAGCTAACATCTGCTGTTTTTTGTTCCGTAACCATAGCAAGCGAGTTATTTTTCTAATATTGACGCGAGCGGGACAATCTAAACGAAAACGGGAACAATGTCCCGTCTTAATTATGAAATCCAACTTCTCAAAAAAGCATATTAAATGCGGGGTTATTTACACTTAATCGCTTCAAGTTTACTGATCGACTGGTTGTAACGCTGTAGCGCTGAGTCGATTTGCTTAGGGTGACTAAGCAGCTCTGCAAAGGCAGAACGTAGTTCGTAGTTTTGAGCGTGAGGCGTTGATTGGCGGTCATCGAACGTTGTTTTCGCGATTTTACCAAGCTCATCATCACGTGTTGATAGCGTTTTAATGTCGTGTTGCTCAAGTTGCAACCAGCCTTCTACAGGCTGCTCTGTTGCCACTTTGCTTGAATCGTTCACAAGGTAGTAGTTAACCGCAGCACGATTCAGCTCAAAGTGGTGCTTACGACCTTCTAGGAACCACTCACTCACTTCTGTTAGCTCTGGATATTGCTCAGAGGTTAATGCAGCAAGGTCGGCATACCAATTCAAAGAAGCGTCGATGTACGCATCATATTTTTTTGCTTGGCACTGGTTTGTCTCAGACATTGAATCTGCTGCAAAAGAGAAAGTAGAAGTTGAAGCTAGCAGTAATGCGACGCAAAGGCGTTTCATAGTGGTTCCTTTTGTAAGTTTATTCTTTTTATAACTTTGTCGTTACAGGTTACCGTGATCGTTATTTGTTGAGCAATGACACTTAGTGTCTTTTTATTTCGGTAACTGTATCGGTGTCTTGGACATTGGTATTCGAGTTGCATTCTAATCTAAAACAAACGCTATTCCTGCGATCTAGTTAGCAAGAGATACAAAGAACAACATCAATATCGGAACAAGCAAGCTGAGGATAAAGCCACTGACGATAGCGATAGGCACACATCTAACGCCGCCTGTTGTTTGAATGACCGGTAAGGTGAAGTCCATCGCAGTCGCACCAGCATAACCAATGGAAGTGCATGGGTAGCTGCGAATTAGCACTGGAATCAGTACCAAGGCAACTAACTCTCTTAACAGCTCAAGCATGAAAGAAGCGCCACCATAGACAGGACCAAAGGCGTCACCCATTAAGATACCAGCCAGAGAGTACCAACCAAATCCAGAAGACATTGCCAAGGCTTTGAACAGAGGGATATCTAGGATGTAAGCCGCGATTACACCACCTAACATTGAGGTGATGATAATGGTGATTGCGATAACCATACCGTGCTTGTTGAGTAAGATCTGACGAAGTGTGAGTCCGCTATTACGCAGCTGAATGCCGATAAAGAATAGAAGAACAAACAGAATCCATTCGCTTGCGGTATCAACCCAATCAAGGCCAATAGGCAGCACTAAGCCAGCGATTAGCCCTGAACCTACCACTAAGATGAGTTTTGCAGATTCCATCGCCATAGAAGAGAGGGGAAGCTTCTTCTTGCTACTGTCGGTTTTGAGTGGCAATAACTTATCAATAGCGGGCAGTGCCATTAGGTTACATACGCTTAAGCAGACAAAGAAAGTGACGGTATATAGAAGGATTGTCTGCAGGTTACTGCCTAGGTTATCGAGGGCGGCTAAGCTTAGTCCCATTAACGCCAGAATCACGTAGATCAACCGCGATGTTGAGCGGTTGATAAATTCTAATGTCTGAGCGTTCGAAATTGCAAAAAGATACCCCACGACGAGTGGCGCAAATATAAAGATCATCCCTGTAAACATGCTTTCCCCATTGCATTTACTTCATATTACACTTACTTGTAATTTAACAGCGACTTAGAAGCCGCTAGTATTGATCACGTCGCTTAGCTTTGCATTAAAATCATGCTTGCTCAAGTTGCTTAATTTATAAAGCACCTCTGCACCTGTCACGTTAAGTTCAACTTCGTGATCATCGATGTTCTCATCCTTGTTTCTGAACATCAGCAGGTGGTTAGCGATTCGAGCGATATCTAAGTAAGAGACTTCACGCTGTTCGTGGTTATTGATGGTATTGCTGCACACATCAATAAAGTCGCTGTCGAAGCCCCAACGGTTAAGCACCAATTTACTGGTAGCAGAACATTGGCCTTGGAAGATTTGTAGAGCGATGTCGTGATCTAGGTAATTGCCATTTTCGAGGTAGAGGTGGTATTCGCTAACCAAACAGAACAAACCAATATCAGCCAGTAATCCAACAAGCAGCGATTTTTCATGCTCAAGGTAACGGTATTCAGTAGGGGAGAGCTCTTTGAAGCTGTTGGTAACAAGCACCATAGTAGCGCCCAGCTCTTTTGATACAGAAGCGCTCTGAACCAATACCTTATTACATTCTTTACTGAGGTTGACTGAGTGTTTGAGTTGCTCAATAGCCTGAGCCGTCACGATGTCACGTACTCTTAATATGCCAAGGCGCGACACCGCCGTCATAATATCAACACAAGTAATATTACGTCGGTTAAAGACGACAGAGTTAGCCACACGAATGACAATAGCAGCGAGGCCTGGGTCTTCGAGTAAGCACTCGGCAACGTCAGCAATCCCAGTTGATTCAAGGGTACAAAGCGATTGAATCTTCAGTACAACGTTAGGGATAGGAGGAAGTGTTATTTTTCCCGCTGAGATAGAATGTCCAACAAGTTGGGCAAACTCTGATTCTAGACCCTTTAAGAGAAGAGTCTTATTTTGAGGTAGCCAGAAAAACGATAAATGATTCATATAAAAAGTAAAAACAGGTCTGTCCTGCTATTTTACAAGCCACGATGCTGCGAGGCAATACTCACCCGTCTACATAACCTTTAAT
Organism: Vibrio sp. 10N.261.55.C5; assembly: GCF_041470505.1. NCBI lineage: Bacteria > Pseudomonadati > Pseudomonadota > Gammaproteobacteria > Vibrionales > Vibrionaceae > Vibrio > Vibrio sp. 10N.261.55.C5. Next base: position 90,037 of record NZ_JBFRMS010000035.1, on the reverse strand, counting down.
AATTTGAACCGGTGTATCACTAGGTGTCCAAATTCAAGCATGGTTTGATAGTTTACTGTGAAGTCAATCATGAAAAACCGGAATACTCAATTGATTGATGTGAACTAAGTCCAGACTTATTTTTCTTTTCGAAGTATCATTTATTTAAAGGTGGAAAACGAAACCATAATATTCACCTATAGAATAAAAAAAATAGATTTAAAATTTTTCGCATAACAAGCTGCTTGTCTGGTGATCAACCTAATCGGGGTAATTTGATTAAGGATCAACGGATATGACCGAGACAGCATTTATTAATTACGTGAATCAATTTGGTGAGCATCAAAAACGTTCTATGTTCGGAGGTATTGGCCTCTTTCAAAATGACGCTATGTTCGCTTTATTGAGTGAAGGTTGTTTATTCATTAGAGGTGGAAAATCATTAGATAAAAAACTGACCGATCTTGATTGTGAAAAGTATCGTCATGTAAAGAAGCAGACAACAGCAACCGTAAACTATTACGACATTACGGATCTGTTTACCTGTGAACATCCTGAATTGGATAGTATTATTCGTACTTCAATCGATAATTCAATTCAGCAGCGTAGCTTCAAGAAGTCATCAGCTAGCCGTAGATTAAGAGATCTACCAAACATGCAGCTTACGTTAGAGCGCATGGTTAAAAAGGCGGGTGTGGATGATGTTTCAATGTTTATGCAGTTGGGCGCACCTGAAGTGTTTAATAAGGTTCGCGAAGCGTACGGAAACGATGTTGACCTAAAACTACTTTGGAAATTTGCGGGTGCAATTGATGGTATTCACTGGAAACTATTACAAGAGCCACGCAAGCAGCAATTACTAAAGAGCTGCCACTAAAGAAGTTTACCTTATATGCTTAAGATTACTGTTAATAAATAAAAACCGAGGAATGTCCTCGGTTTTTTTGTTTCTGTCTTAGCCGGATTTCTTAAAAGACTAAGTATCAAAAGGCTAAGTGCTCATAGAGAGCTTATTTGCTAGGGCTTGAGCTTTAAGTATTAGTACTTGAAGCGAGCAGTGAACATAAGTTGGTCACCGTAGAAGTCGTTAATACGAGCTTCAGCACCTAAAGAGAAAAGCTCTGTAGAGTGGAAACGCGCGTAAACAGAACCTGTCCAATCATCGTTGTCATCGATAGAAACGTAACCACCTTTACCACCAACTTCTAGTTGTGGACCAAGCCATTGGCGAACACCAATGTTGATTTCCATACCGATATCAGTAGAGCTTGAGTTCTCAGGTTGAACGATACGAGCTAGCATTTCACCTGTTAGGTCTGCCCAGTTGTTTAATGGAGCGTGGAAACCAAGACCTACAGCTGAGTCGTAATCGCTTTCAAATTCTGAATCGATACGTGCTATAGCGTGAGCGTTCGGGTGAATGGACTTACTGAACGCACCACCAAATGTTACTGGGCTAGCACCGATACGTGCTTCAAAGTAATCATAGTTAAAGTTGCTCATTACCTGTGGTTGTTCATCAACAGCTAGTGCTTGACCAGAAGCCAATAGCATAGCGGTAGTAAGTAGAATTTTGCGCATAACGACCGTAAACCTATATTAGTGTTAATTCCTTTGGTTTGAGACAAATCGGCAAACCATAAACATTGAGACAGTTTAATCTAACTCACGGAAAAGTAATCCTTTAAAATGTAAAACCTTACTCATTTAGTTAAAAAACAAGCAAATTAAGGATCAGTATGTAACGGAGATCTCATGTTTAGGGCGAATGAGAAAAATAGACGAGCGAATTATCCAAAATTTGTATACATTCGGAAGGTTTTTATATCGGATGACGCTATTCTCAGTATCCATTAACCAATCAGTGCTATTCACCAAAACTGGTGCGTTTATCCGCCATTGAAGTCAGTATGCGCTCGGTATCTAAGATGGAAGTCCAGTTTAGCAATTGCTTGTCGTTGGCAATGACATAGTCAGTCAATTGTTGAGTAATCGTGTCTCTCAGTTGGTCGCCTTGCCAAGGTTTTGAAATATAGAAATCAAGTGCTGCGTTGTTAATGGCTGTGACGGTATCTTCTAGCCCAGCTTGCCCGGTGAGCAACAGCTTACGCGTTGGTTTAGTAGCGTCGTGTTGGTTGAGTTCGATCAGAAAATCAATGCCGGTTTCTTCTGGCATGATGTGGTCGCATAAGATTAACGCGAGCTTAATACCATCTTGTCCCATTTCTTTGATTACTTGCTTGGCTTCATCGACCGACTCTGCACCTTCAACCAGAAAGTTCTCTTCAAATATCGCCAAGTCCTGAAGGACACTATTGAGAACTTCAGGTTCATCATCGACACATAAAATTAGGTACTTATTCATGAGGTGCTCCTTCTTGTTTGAATGGAAGCCACACTTGCATGTTTGTATGGCTGCCTATCTCTGACTCCACCAAAATAAACCCTTGATGAGCCGAAACGATTTGTTGAGAAATGGATAACCCAATCCCTAAACCAAAGTTGCCTTCTTTTTTAGTCGTGAAATTTGGGTTGAAAATGGTGTTGATGTCTTCTTTGGCAATGCCGTGGCCAGTATCGGATATTTGCACCACAAGAAACGCGTCGTCGCCTTTTGTCTGTTGAGAAGTGGTGATGGTCACTTTTCCTCGTTCAGATAGGGCATCGAGCGCATTGGAGATAAGGTTGGTCCACACTTGTTGCAGCGAGAGCGACTGGCACAATAAAGGCGGTAAGTCGGTATCGTAATGCTTTTCGAGTTGGTGGTGTTTAAGCCTGTTTTCGAAGATCACTAAGGTATCTTCAAGCCCTTCGTGGATATCTGTGTAGTGGCGAACTTCTTCATCTTCTCTAGCATAGCTTTTTAAGCTTTTGACCATATCGGCAATACGCTTGCTGCACACTTGAATTGAGCGGATAGAGTTTCCAACATAATGGTAATGCTCTAAGTCATTGAGCAGCTCTTTGCCTGCGACAGGGGACGCCTTTAATGTGTTTAGAACCGTAGAGTCTTGGCTTAGGTTTAGTCTCACGGCTTTTTTTGCTAAAGCACGGTCATTAATCGTCGACGTAAGATGCTTTACGAGCTGTCTTTCTTGGGCTGTTGATAGTGGCTTAGCTAACTTTGAATGTGCCAGTACGTCAGTCCCTTTATTGGACTCTGGAACGGATAGGTTTGCCAATATTTGGTCGAGATGGTCTGACAGAGTTTCGATGCTTCTTAATATGGCAGCAATCGGGTTATTCAGCTCATGTGCGACTCCCGCGACTAGCTGCCCGAGCATCGCCATTTTCTCTTTCTCGATCAGTTGTTGATGTGCAGACTCTAATGATTCTAGTGTCTGCTGCAGTTTGATCTTATTGGTGATGCTGCGTTGCAAACGTCGATTAAAATGACGGAGCAATAGATTGGTAAATAAAGGCAGCAGGGTATTGTTTGAATGCATCACCTGAGCAAAGCTATCTTTATCCAGTTTGATAACGCGAGCCTGCGTTAGGGTGATCGCCGTAGAAAACGAAGGCTCGCCTGTTACAAATGACATCCCGCCAACAATGTTCCCTTTGGAGTGACGTACCACTTCCCGCTGTTGCCCAAGTTCATCTTTCTTATAAAGAGCTGCTTCACCCTCAATGATCAGCCATAAAAAGCGATTGTCTTCGCCTTCCACAGTGAGTAGATGCTCAGGGGAATAGTCACGAATGGCCTTAGTTTTGTCATCTTTTGAAAACACATCTTGTAAGGCACTGACGACACGTTCTGCAAGGGCATTATCCGAAAGCTGGTGGTAATCGTGAATGAAACCCGATTGGAAAGAGTGAATCTTTTGCTCAATGTGCGCTCTGAGTAAGCGTTGTTGATCCAAGGCATCGCTGTAAGAGAGCAGGTTTTCTGAGTCGTATTGGATAACAAAAGTGGTCAGCTCTTTTTGCGCTGATTTGAACAGAACCTGATCTTGAACCGGTTTGGTTAAACAGTGGTTGAGCCTACCTTTATTCACAGCGGTTAAAATGGATTGAATGTCTGACGAAGCGCTGACTAATATCGTTCTTGCGGTATTACTATGGGGCAGCTGTTGAAGTTCAATCAGGAATTGCACGCCATTAAATTCAGAATGATGATGAGTGATCACCAAGGCAACGGTTTGGTTGTGATCATGAATATCTTCTAATGCGTGATGTGCGTCTTCTATGTTCTCGGCAGTATAAATATCGAATACAGAAGCCAACGGAGCCAGCTCCGAACGTATTCTTTCAATGCTAACCGGATTATTGTCCAAACAGATAACAGCGTATTGATTCACAGCTCAACCTTAATAGTAGCGACGTCTTTAGCCTAGCAAGAACCGCCGAATAAGGATGAGAGCTAGCCGTTAATTTATTGAGGCAATCGAAGTATCGAGCAATAGACTGATTTAACTCAATGTTTCTTGTTTGCTACTGATGGGTTAGACTAAAAAAAATAGACACGTGTAGAAAGAGAACTCATGGAACAGTTAAGAAAAATTGGTGCTATTGGCGGAGCAATCTCACTGGCACTTTGTTGGCCGCTAGCGGTTGGGCAAATTGGACAAAATGCGATTACCGATGGCGTTGCAAAGCTTAACAATTCAAGCATTCAAGCTGAGATCGTGGAATACGATAGAGGTTACTTGTCTTCCAACGTAACCACTCGTTTAACTGTGACGGATGAAAACCTGAAAGAGCAACTTGCGATTGATGGGTTGCCGAGTGAGTTTGTCATAAATAGTGCGGTTAGCCATGGTTTGGTGAGTCTAAATGCACTGTCGACGTTTGAGAATACCGATATTCTGCCTTTAACTCTGACCACTAGTACTGAGCTAAACGGCAACACTGACTTTAACTTTGAGTTAAGCCAGTTCAATCACCAAGGTTCTGATGAGAATGGGACTTCGGTCTCGATCACTAAATCGAATCTTTCTGGCCATGCGACTGTTTTAGGCCAAGTTGATTACGAGCTTTCAATCCCTTCAGTTCAAATTGATTTTGAAACCGGTGAAGAGGTAACGCTGTCTAATCTGAAAGGTGTGGGTTCAGGCCAACAAGCGAAAGGCTACTGGTTAGGTACTCAGAATTTTACTATCGATAGCTTCTTGGTTTCAGATTCTGCAATGCAGCCTTTCATGACCATTGAAAATTCTAAGTACGATTTTGAATCACATCTAGATGAAGCAACTAAGCGTCTGCGCAGCAACCTCAAGCTGGATATCGCAAACATCGAGACCAGTGAAGGCCAGTTGAACAACCTAAACGTCGATTTTGAAATGTCGAAGTTGGATAGCGAGTCGTTTGAGAAAATCTTTGAGATTTACCAATCTAATCCTGTGATGACGCAAGAAGACGTTGCAGAGATCATTCCATTTATCGATATCCTGTTTGCTAAAGGTTTCGACCTTTCAATGAACAACATGTCGTTAGAGTTAGGTAAGGGACAGTTCGAATCTAAGTGGTTGGTGAGCGTGCCGGAAGGGACCGAAAACATCAGCAGCAACCCTTCGATGATCATGCCTGCATTAACGGGCAACGTTCACTCTAGCTTCTCAAATGAACTTGTTGAAGAGTATCCATTCATCCGTGAAGGTATCGATGAATTGCTTGTGATGGAAATGATCAAGGAAACAGACAGTGGTTATGAAATCAGCGCTGACTTAGAAAATGGAAACCTAGTGTTCGAAAATGGACAAGAAATTCCATTAATCGCTCTACTTATGCCGGTTTTTGTTCAATAAACAGAGCAGGCGTGAATACTGATAGGGTGATTTAGCAGGTTAAGCTTAAACATTTTATACGGTACAAAACAAAAGAGGTCTTAAGACCTCTTTTGTTGTTTTTATGTTGGGTAAAACATGGTATTACTTGCATAGTTATTATTTAGCAGGAGCAATCATCCCCATGGAACTTACATTAGATAACGTATTCAACTTCAGTGCTGGCCCAGCTGCACTGCCTAAACCGGTAATGAAACAAGCGCAAGCGGACTTTATTGATTGGAATGGTTTAGGGACTTCCGTGATGGAAATCAGCCATCGCAGCAAGGAATTTATTCAAGTTGCTGACGAGTCCGAACAGGACCTACGTGATCTTCTGAACATCCCAGACAACTACAAAGTTCTTTTCTGTCAGGGGGGCGCTCGTGCTCAATTCGCTGCTGTTCCTCTAAACCTTTTAGGTGATGCGACGAAAGCGACTTACATTGATGCGGGTTACTGGGCAGAAAGTGCAGTGACTGAAGCGAGCAAATATTGCGAAATCGATGTATTCAACGCGAAGACGTCAATTGATGGTAAAGCAGCGGTTGTTCCAGCTAAAGATTGGAAAATTGACCCGGAAGCTGCGTATGTACATTTCTGTCCGAATGAAACCATCGATGGTATTGAAATCAGCGAGCTTCCTCAAACGGATAAGCCAATCGTAGCGGATATGTCATCTAACATTCTGTCTCGTAAGATTGATGTGTCTCAGTACGGTGTTATCTACGCGGGCGCGCAAAAGAATATCGGCCCTGCGGGTATCTGCATTGCAATCGTACGTGATGATCTACTCGAACTCGCAAACGACGTGTTGCCGAGTATTCTGAACTACAAAGTACTTGCTGAAAAAGACTCAATGTTCAACACACCACCAACCTACGCTTGGTACCTATCAGGCCTTGTGTTCAAGTGGCTGAAAGCTCAAGGTGGCGTTGAAGCGATGGAGTTGGTGAACAAAGAGAAAGCAGCGCTGCTTTACGATGCAATCGATAGCTCAGCTTTCTACAAAAACGATGTTCACACTGCAAACCGTTCTAGAATGAACGTGCCGTTCCAACTGGCGAAACCTGAGTTAGATGGCAAGTTCCTAGAATTGGCTGATGCTGCAGGTCTGAAATCACTGAAAGGCCATAGAGCAGTAGGTGGAATGAGAGCTTCACTTTACAACGCAATGTCTCTGGAAGGCGTTCAAGCGCTGGTTAGCTTCATGAAAGATTTCGAAGAGAAATACGCTTAATCGATGATAGGGCTTTGACTGATAAATTGCTTATTTGATTTTTATTGTGTCGAATGCACCGAACGAGATAGATGCCGCTTTTGCGGCATTTTTTTTGTCGTTAATAATAAAGGGTATGGTATGTTGATTTATTGTAAGAACAGTCATCCAGAGATATGACGGATGTATCAGAATGAGCAGACCTTTCTCTTAAAGCGAGAGTATCAACTGTTATTTAGGCACTTTTTACTATATAACGTGTCGCCCAAAGCTAGGTCTCTAATCATGAGCAGTGAGCGATAAGCCGCATCGCCCGGTTTATTGATGGGCGATTAAAATCCAACGTCTAATTTTTACCACAAGGAACCAAGTGTGAGGTTATTGAGTCTATTTGCGATGCTATTTCCGGCCGTTGCTTGTTCGTCCACACTTGAAATATGGGCTGGTATTAATTATGAAACGGCCGATTATGTAAAAGAACATATCGAAGCGATGACGGATCATCGCGTAGAAATTCGTTCGTTTGACGTCAACAGTATTCGTTCTGAACTTCTTGTTGCTGACCCTAGAGACAATACTTTTCCCGACGCCATTTGGGTTCCTTCGGACTTCTTAGGTCTAACTGAATATATCGAATTAGCGACACTTCCCGAGGCTTGGGTTGATACCCAACGCTATGAGAAAAAAGCGCTTGATGCAGTGGTCATCAACGGTGAGCTTAACTCAATGGTATTCGCATGACCGATCATTGATTAAAGCGGGTGGTAATATCTTTTTCTCGAGTGTTGTTTGGGACAAGATGGATAGCTTCAATGCGCTAGCGGAGAGTGTGTCCGCGACTTATATTCTGGACCAAAACTGGAAGCCCATTTATGACAGCAAAGGCAGCTTGTACCATTTTGAGCAGAGCCAGTTATTAGAAAGCTTGAAGCGTCCTCAATCGGTTTATGGGCAAGGGAAATTGTTCCACACCGAGTTTACCGAAACTGAAGTGGCGGATAATGCCGCTGCAGGTATCGCTTTTGTCGCGCCGATTTTACCTTATCGTTTGATAGAAGGTTCTACATACACGCCGCAGGGTTATCTTGTGGTTCTTATGGGGTATGACAGACTTAAGACTAAAGTGACGCCTTTCCTTTATCAAAATGAGTCGGTTGAGTTTAACTATATTGATTCAACGGATGCTCAATCTTCTGAACAAAGTGCGAACATTATCTCTATCGACAGCACATTCTTTACCGACAAATTGGTACTGAACGTCAAACATCATATTTCCGACAGTGAGCGTTTATTAGAGATGCAACAAGCTCAGGTGGTCTTTGTCAGAATATTGGTGGCGACGCTTGCCATCGCGATTGTGTTTGCTCTGTTCCTAAGCCGCTGGTTCTCAGGGCAGTTAAACCTGTTGGCTGAATCTGTTACGTCGTATTCGCATAACCAGTCACCGACTCATAGTGTGGATGAACATCGTTTTACAGAGTTCGTCACGCTGAGTCGTTTATTGGAAACCTTGTGGGGTCGCATACAATACCAAGTCCGTGAGCTTACCGAAAGTAACGATAAACTCGAAAGATTTAATGTTCAGCTAGAGGACTTAGTCGAAGAGAAAACCAGCAAGTTAACGTATTCGCTCGCGCGTGAAGAATCCCAGAAGCATCGTCTTTTGAAGATCGTTCAGTTTGCATCATCAAGACACGCGGCTGAATATCGGTTGATTCCTCAAATGGTCGATCAAGAGTTAAAGACATTACTTGTTCAACATTCGATTCAGTTTCATTTTAACCGGACTGGCGAGGCTGACCTGATACTCTGTGACTCACAGGGGACGGCGATCGGGTATTTTTGTTCAAGTTCATTTGATGTCCTCAGTGAAGAAGATCTTCTGATTTTTGACATGTACCAAAAACAGTTAGCTGGTTGGCTAGAGCTCGAAAATATTACACGGATTAACATGCCGACTGGCTGTTTGAATCGTAAAGCTTTTAATGAAGATCTCGAATTCAGTAAACGCAGCATTAACGACAATCAAAATCAGATTTCTTTGATCATTATTGATATCAATGGCTTGAAAACGACCAATGATGTTCATGGGCATGAGACCGGGGATGAGCTGATACAGCGCTGCGTAGACGTAATCAGCCACGAATTGACACCTGTCAGTAATCTATACCGTTTGGGTGGAGATGAATTTGCGGTGCTTACCTTAACGTCTGGTGAGTCGAGTTCGCTCAATGTCGCAAAGATGACTGAGCAGTTGTACATTGCTCAGGAGCAACAGGCAATCGAGACTAAAGCGGGTATCTCTATTCCTGTCAGATTCTCGATTGGTGCAGCCTCTAGTGATTCAACAGACGTTGAGCAATTGTTCTCAGTCGCTGATGAGAATATGTATCAGCAAAAGCGTCTTTATTACCAAACGTTGTCTGTGGTTGGGAAGTAATAATGCCAATCGCGCTGACAAATAGCGATCACGATTTTCGACGTCCATTAGAGCGGAACTGCTGCGGTGTGACGTTATAATATGTTTAAACGCTTATGGGAAATGCGCTTAGTCGGGCCAACCGTTGCTTAAACACAGACGATAAAAATGAAAAAGCCCACCAATGGAAGTTGATGGGCTTTGTGTTTGTATTTAGCTTACGTAACTCAGCTAGAGCCAGAAACTCTTCAGAGGCATCTCAGAGTCAAAGTGATGAGCAATTTGCGCTTGGAGTAGCTCAGCGGTCGCAATAGCGTCAGTTAATGCATGATGCGGCGTGTAGTCGGGCAGATGGTATCGACGACGACTCTGACCCAGTCTCACTGAAGCTGGCTTCTTACCTTTCAGCTTGTTCCACAAGCCGCCAGCCAGTTTATTTTGGATCTGAGATTCAATCTCCAGCGTGTCGAGGACTGGGAACTCAATGCCTTCACCGAGTCGCACTTTCAATGCATTGTCCAAAAAGTCACGTTCGATACGACGATAGTGAACCACAGGGATATGTCCCGCCATTGATTCTAAGATCTCGCCCAACACTTCGCTAAGGTCTGGCGCATCAATGATGTCATTGTGAGTGATGCCATGAATCACGACAGACTCTTCTTCAAGTTTCTGTTTTGGTCTTAGAGTCCAGTGTTTGGCTTGTCGCAAGTAGATGCGATTGAGCGTAAATGGCACTAAACCAATGGTAATGATGCCGTCTTTGTTTGGGTTTAACCCCGTTGTCTCAAAGTCGACAGCCAAAAACATCACTTCTGAAAGTGGCGTATCAGGCGCAGGAAGAGGCTGGCTATAAAAGTGCTTTAAGCGCTCGTCTCTCGCTCGTTCAAGCTTCTGAGCAAACTTAAATGGCCAATCGACCGCAGGTGATCTGAATAGTTTGTTCATAGGCCCTACTTAAACTTGTTGCTGGCTTGATAACGGAACTTAAGGAAGTTTTGCGCATTACTTAATATTTGGAATGCATCCTTTAGGTTACGTCGTTCGAAGTCAGACAGGTTCTCTGGCTCGATGTTGTTATCAGGCTCGATGTTGTTGTCGACATCGTGTGCTTGGTGGCGAATACGAACCAGAGAGATAAACTCCATCGCATCTTTCAAATCTTGAGCTCGGCCTTTTGGCAGAATACCGGCGTCAATAATGTCATCTAAGCGTTCGAACGAGTTCTTAGAGCGAGACGCTACCGCGAGCGAGTGAACACGAATCAAATCGGCGAGTGGCGCAGTACCACGACGCTTAAGGTTGATAGAGTTGTTGTGACGGCCATCTTTCTCCATCACGAAATCTTTGAAGAAGCCGAGCGGCGGTGTACGGTTGAGTGCGTTACGTGCAAGGCACGCCAAGAAGCGATTGTTCTTACGTGCGCGTCGAACAATAAAGCTGTTCAATTGCTCGGCCCATTTCAGACGACCATAAACGCCATCTAAGTCGAAGAAGATTGAAGCATTTAACAGTGCTTTCGGGTTTGGATCATCAATCCAATCGGCAAAGCACTCTTCCCATTGTCGACGAGTCATACGCCACGTTGGGTTAGTCGCCATGATATCGCCAGTACAATACACATAGCCACACTGATCTAAGCCATCACAAATAAAGGTCGACAGCTCCTCAAAGTATTTACCGTGCTTTTTCTCGTCGTAGGTATCATCAAGAATGATTGCGTTATCTTGGTCGGTAACCAGCAGCTGCTCATCACGCCCCATAGAGCCCAGTGCGAGGAAACAGTAAGGAATAGGCGACTTGCCCAATTTCTCTTCGCCCAGTTCGATAATTCGCTGCTTAAAGCTACGACCAATTACCGACATTGCAGTACCCACCATGTGGGCGTTGGCATCTTCGTTAACTAAGCGCACAAAGCTGTCTTTTACTTGCTCGGAAAGCACCTTCAGATCTTCGATACTTTGTTGCTGGAAGATACTACTTACCAATAACAGCGAGTTTTGAGACTCATAACGAACAATATCGGTCGCTTCGATAATACCAATCGGCTTCTTATCTTTAAGCACTGGTAAATGATGCACGTTATAGCGAAGCATGGTCATCATAGCTTCGTATACGTAAGCATTGTGATCGAGAGAGATAACCTCAGGTGTCATTACGCTAGAGACTTCATCCGATGGGTCAAGCCCTTCAGCTAAAACGCGAGTACATAAATCTCGGTCGGTGATGATGCCAATCACGGGTGTTGAGTCATCTTCATCATCTTCAACGATTTCTGGGTCGATGATCAACAAAGAGGAAACATTATCCTGTGCCATCATGGTCGCAGCTTGCTGAATCGTGCGCGTTTTTTCGATCATTGGCGCTTCGCTGGTCAGCAGCGTTTTAACCTTGGATGTTGTTAGGTCGTTAGCGTCGTTGCTGTCTGAGTTGGCTTGGCGCAGTCGCGCGTTATCTTCTACTTCTACGAAATCGGCAAAGGAGTCGTAGTTGTCGTAGAGCTCTTGGAAAATTGGCTCAGGAATGCAGTAGAGAAGAGTATCTTCGGTCGCTTTTACTGGGAAACGAACCTTGTTGTTGGTCAGTAGACCCATTTGCCCGAACAAGTGGCCTTCATCAAGGCGGTTATAGAGTTCGCCTTTACGACGGTAGACTTCGACTTCGCCACTTCGAACGATATATAAGTCATGAATTTGATCACCAAAGTGAATGATAGGGGTATCTTGGCGGTAATAAGAAATTTCCACGCTACTGGTCACTTTCGCCAACATCTCCTCAGGGAGTTCTGTGAAAGGGGGGTATTGTGCCAGAAAGTTTTGAATCTCTAATAACTCAGCATCCATAATGATCATCCATTGGTTTGTATGATTTCATGGTACAACATTTGATAATATTTTGCCGTCACAAATCAATCTGTGAGCTAAAACCTTTTTAAAGTCTTATGGATAGACTAACCTTTCAATTAATGGAGTGACAGTTTAAGGATGATAGGAATGTCGAAGTGGAAGCTTAGTTTTGTATCTGCGGTTTTTATGTTTTCTCCAAGTTTGTGGGCGGACACTAACGCGGTGGATATTTTAGATTACGACCATATTTATGCCACGGCGCATTCGGGCAGTTTAAATGAAGATGCAGGCAGTAATAATAACGCCTCGTCGTATGGATTAGGCGTCAGTTACGCGATGACGGATGATTGGTTGTTGCTGGGAGACTACAGCGCACGCTTTATTCACCCTGATGACACCACAACTCGAATTGATACGCTGATGCCAGGTGTTGGTTACCGTTACAGCATTAAGAAAGATTTAGATATAGTGGCTTACTACCTGCTTGGTATCACAAAAGGTAAGGTTGAAGATAATGACACCAACCGAACTGAATCTTCAGACACTGAGTTCATCCAAGGGGTAAAAGCTGAGCTTAACTATGGCTTTGCGAAACGTTGGATAGCTAACGGGAGTGTGCAAGTGAATCGAAGTGACCTGTTTGATGAAGAGGTCTATCACTTAGGTTTACGTTATCTAGTGACCAATAAGTTTGCGATTGGTGGGTCATATCAACATCGAGATGGTGAAGGTAAAATTCGTAGCGAGCGTACTCACGAGCTAGGAGTGGAATTTTTCCTAGAGTATTAGCCAGTAACGAAAAGGCTAAGTGCACTAATAGCTCTTATATACAAAGAGACAGACAAAAAAGCCAGCTTAATTGCTGGCTTTTACACATCTATTGGTCTGCAAATACAGGTTTCGCTTTTCGATTAAAGAACCGCAGCGATACCTTTACATAGAGGACCCATGTTTGACTTAGTCATACCAGCAACACTGATACGGCCAGAACCAACAATGTAGATTGCGAATTCGTCTTTTAGGCGAGTTACTTGCTCTTTGCTTAGACCTGAGAACGAGAACATGCCGTTTTGACGTTCGATGAATGTGAAGTCTGCATCAACACCTTCTGATTTCAGTGTCGTTACGAATAGTTCACGCATCTCTTGGATACGGTCACGCATTTCTGCCACTTCTGCTTCCCATTCAGCACGTAGATCAGCATCACCAAGGATGTGAGTAACGACAGCACTGCCGTGGGCTGGTGGGTTAGAGTAGATAGAGCGGATAATGCTCTTAACTTGAGAGAATGCTGTCGTTGCTACGTCTGCTGATTCAGCAACCAGAGTGAATGCACCAACACGCTCGTTGTACAAGCCGAAGTTCTTAGAGAACGAGCTAGCAACAAGGATCTCTTTGTTGTATTGAGCAAAAATACGTAGGCCAGCAGCATCTTCTTCAACGCCTTTTGCAAAACCTTGGTAAGCAAAATCGAATAGAGGAAGCAGTTTCTTCTCAGCAACCAGTTTAGCAAGAACTTCCCACTCTTCAGTTGTTGGGTCGATACCTGTTGGGTTGTGACAGCAGCCGTGAAGAAGAACGATATCGCCTTCAGAAGCTTTCTCTAGGTCAGCAACCATGCCAGCGAAGTCTTTGTCTTTAGTTTCAGCGTTGTAGTAGCTGTATTGAGCAGTTTCGATACCCGCAGCTGCGAAAACGCCGTTGTGGTTAGCCCAAGTTGGGTTACTGATCCAGATTTTCACTTCGCCCAGTTGGCGCTTGATGAATTCACCCGCTACGCGAAGTGCACCTGTACCACCTGGAGCTTGTGCTGTTTTAGCGCGTTGAGATGCAACGATCTCTGCGTCTGAACCGAAAAGAAGTTTCTGAACCGCTAGACCGTATTCAGCTGTACCTTCAATCGTTAGGTAAGATTTGGTTTTTTCGTTTTCAAGAAGTGCAGCTTCTGCTTTCTTTACTGTTTTAAGTACTGGTGTTTGACCATCTTCATTTTTGTAGATGCCAACGCCAAGGTTGATTTTCTCTGCACGAGAGTCTTTTTTAAACTCTTCAGTAAGGCCGAGGATAGGATCGGCGGGAGCAGCTAACACTTTTTCAAACATAATCTTCATCCATGTCAATTGAGAGGGGATAGTATCTATGGGTAGTTATACCTGTATGGAATTTTTAAGACAATACGAAGTGAACAGAAAGACCAAAAAAAATCCATTTCAATCAGATTTATTGACTAAAGAGGATATTTGATAACAAAACACCCTACGGATTAACCTATAGGGTGCAAGAAGTTAGTGGATTTTGAATAGATTACGCTGGTTGAGCAATAAAGCTTTCGCGCTCGAGTTCACTCGCTACATTTTTGCCATCTTTGTAGGTCGCAGCAATTGAAACAAACGCTTGTTCGACGACCAGAAAAGCTTGGACAACTTGCGGATCAAAATGCGTCCCATTGCCCTCTAAGATGATCTGTTTAGCTTGTTCATGAGTAAAGGCTGGCTTGTAGACTCGCTTCGAGATGAGCGCATCATAAACATCAGCTAATGCCATTAAACGGCCAGATAACGGGATATCTTCACCAGACAACTGATTAGGATAACCACTGCCATTCCATTTCTCGTGGTGAGTCAGAGATATCTCCTTTGCGACTCTTAAGAAAGAGCTACTTCCCAACTGCTTTTCTGCAATAGATAACGCTTCAGCCCCAATCGCGGGGTGACCTTTCATTATCTCAAACTCTTCGTCCGTCAATTTGCCCGGCTTCAATAACACACTATCAGGAACACCTACTTTGCCCACGTCGTGCAAAGGCGCAGATTTGTAGAGCAACTCGATGTAGTTTGGAGTTAACAAGCTTGAGTGGGTTTCTGATTTGCTGAGCTCTTGTGCGAGCACCTTGACGTACTCTTGAGTTCTTAGGATATGTGCGCCCGTTTCATTGTCTCGAGATTCAGCCAATGCCGATAAGCTCACAATGGCCACGTCACGTGTGGTTTTCACTTCGTTTTGCGCGGTTTCAAGGCTATCAAGCATGGTATTGGTCATAGATGCCATTGATCCAAGCTCGTTGTAGCCGAAAATAGGTAAGCGAACGCCTTGCTCGCCATTGGTGACTTTGTTTAATGCGTGCTCTTGGCTTAGGAGAATACGCTTAATTAGCTTGCTCCAAAGCGTCATGATGGTTATCGCGTAGCCACCCAGTACCACAGCCAAATAAATAAACTCTTTGATCACGCTGATCTTGCCGGTGCCATCCAATAAGCGGTCAGGGTTGTGTTCTAGCCAGAAGATGTCTTTGACAGCAATCATCGTCAACATAGTCGTCAGTGTTACCAGAAGCACGATAACCAAGCCTATCATCTGCTTGACCAGTGAACTTCTTTCACCAACCAGTTGGAAGTCGAATTGTCCAGTCGTCTCCATTTTATCCATTTGGCTGAGCTTGGCATTCAATTGAAGAATGGTTCCGGTAAAGAAGCCGAATAGACTCATGCCAAACAGCACCTTCAAATTACTATCTATGGTGAATTCATAGCTTAAGTTGTAGTAGAGCGCGAAAGGCACACTTGCAGCAAAAAATAGCAGGGTATCGAGTTGCGCGAATCGGCCTTGCTTGACCAAGGTATGTTGCGCCAATGGGTAACGACGTGCGAGCCATAATAAGATAAACACAATACTGACTTGTGTGAAAATCTCTAACGTCGTTAAGCTATCGAGCATAGGGCACACCCGACTGCCATAGGTGCCAAACAGCACGCCAGCAATGACGTATAACTTAGTCGTTAGCGATTGATTGTAATTTGAAGTATCCATCGGTAAGCCTTTGTTCTCATTCTTATTAGATTTACGCATTCATTGATTCACGACTTTAGAATTGCGAATGATTAGCATAACTGACGTGAATAAGACCGGAAATTCTATCGATAGCTTTCGTGGATTGATACAAGAAACTGGTTTGTGTTAGAGATTTGTTAGCTAGGTGGGGGTTATTGCAGCATTTTTATGAAGATACTTGAATAGCCCCGGTCGAGGGTCGAGGCTATTCAGTCTGTGTATTGGGTTAGAATCGCGCGTGATTGAGTTCGCTATCTACTTTAACCCGTTACTTTTTGAGATTGATTTCAGCTTCGATTGAGCCGGTTTCAATCTCAGGGTGAGACGCTAGTTTGTCTGCAGCCCATTGGTTGATGTGTTTCAGAATAGCAGACACCGCGTGTTTTTCCGTTGGTGCTTGGTCTTGTTCGACATCGATCTTTTGCTTTGGATGTGAGCCTGTCGCATCTTCAGCAATATGGAGCCAATCTGGGTGCCAGTAATATGGCTGACCGCTCGGTGTTGTCCAACTGTGAACACCGTTTGACTCTCCTTTATAACTTAATTGGTCTGCTTCTATTTTTTTCATTGTTATCTCGCATGTTTTTGGGTTACATCAAATTATTGAGGTAGAAAGCCAACTTAGCTCCTACCTTGGGTACAAACTTAGCAAAGCTTACAAAGTTATCTGTGAACCAATTCACACTATTGTGGAAATTAGGTGCGATCATATGGATAGCAGCAATAGTTGTTGGCGTAAGTGATAAAATCACCGGCTCACAGAATTTCTCTAGGTAGTACAATTAGATGGCGCGTTATGAAGAGCTTGCAAAGGATATTCGAACTCAGATAGCCAACAATACGTGGCGATCCGGAGAGAAGATCCCTTCGGTACGCATGAGTTGTCGAAATTACAACGTCAGCAATAGTACTGTCTTACAAGCCTACCAGTTGCTAGAAAGCGAAGGGTGGATCATCGCTAAACCTCAGTCGGGCTACTTTATAGCGCCAAGGCTGGACGGCGTTGACTACGCACAGCCACTCGTTAGTGAAAAGAAAGCCATTAATGACCGCTTATTTGATTTCTTGAAGTCGAGTTCAGCCGAAGGTGTGATTCCTTTCGGCTCTGCATTCCCAGATCCCGACCTTTTCCCGTTACCTACCTTGACTCGAAACCTTGCCAGCGCGGGTAGGAAGATGACTGGCGCGAGTGTGATAAATAATTTACCACCGGGCAGTGAGTCCTTGAGAAGGCAAATCGCACAGCGTTATCTGCAGCAAGGGATTACGGTTAATCATCAAGACATCGTGATTACGTCGGGTGCTATGGAGGCGCTCAACTTGAGCCTGCAAACGGTCACCAAGTCGGGTGATAACGTCGTGATTGAGTCTCCCGCATTCTATGGTGCTCTGCAGGCTGTCGAGAGGCTCGGGCTTAACCCGATCGAAGTGGACGTTTGCCCAATCAATGGGTTGAATATAGAGCAGTTTGAAAACGCGCTACAAAACCAAGATGTTAAAGCGTGTTGGCTGATGACGACTTTTCAAAACCCAACGGGAACCAGTTTGTCGGAACAGGCAAAGCGCCGTGTGGTAGAGATTGCAGAACAGCATGGAACCTACATTATTGAAGATGACGTGTATGGCGATCTTTATTACGAAGGGCATAAGCCGAAGCCACTAAAGGCCTTCGATAAGACCGATTCCGTCTTGCTTTGTGGGTCGTATTCAAAAAGTTTGTGTCCTGGTTATCGAGTAGGGTGGGTTGTGAACACGCGTTTTAACGACGCGATTCAAAAGTTACAGCTTCTTTCTACGTTATCGAGTAGCGCTCCTGTTCAACTTGGTGTCGCTCATTTCTTAACGCATGAAAGCTACGACAATCACCTTCGTAAACTGCGTAAAAACCTTGTCGTCAGGAAAGAGCGATTTATCGATGTCATTAAGCAGTACTTTCCGCATTCAATAGAGATTGAAGAGCCGGCTGGTGGCTACTTGATATGGATTCGCTTTTCTGAAAAATTCGACAGCCAACAGTTTCATCAACTGGCTATCGAGCAAGGCATTAGCGTTGCATCTGGCGATCTGTTTAGTGAGCATGGCAGAGTGGATAACGCGATACGATTGAACTTCTCTTATGAACTGACAGAAGAGAAAGAACAGGCGCTCATCTGGCTTGGCAAACTGGCACATCAACTTACGCACTCGTAAAACCTTAAGTCCCTCATAAAAAAGACAATCATTCCAACTGTACGGGTTGTTTGTGGGGTAACTGTACGCCTAATTGACCAAAGAGTTGTGATTCAATAACGGTAGACCAAATATTGGAGATACCGTTATGTTGAAAATGACTAAGGGAAATGAAGTTAAGCTGATTATTGTCGCTATTGTGTGTGCGCTTCTGCTTATTCTCGGCCACGTACTGCTGGCAAAAGCATTCGCTGATATGGCGTGGGCGGAATACACCACTGCCGCGATCCCATTCGTTATGATGGCAATTTGCGGTCTTGCAATAAAATACGCTATCGACCAAGATGTGGATTAGCTTTTGAAATAATGAGTCTCAGATAGTGGCACGCAGAAGCATCTGCACTCGTTTTATTCCGAACATAAAAAAACCTCCGCAAGTGCGGAGGTTTTTGTTTGTTCTTAACTTTTAATATCGAATAGGTTTCGAATTAGAAGTTTGCAGAGCGTGGTGTACGTGGGAATGGAATCACGTCACGAACGTTACCCATACCTGTTACGTAAGATACTAGACGCTCGAAACCAAGACCGAAACCAGCGTGTGGCACTGTGCCGTATTTACGAAGGTCGCGGTACCAGCTCATGTGCTCAGGGTCGATACCCATAGCAATCATACGCTCGTCTAGAATGTCTAGACGCTCTTCACGTTGTGCACCACCGATGATTTCACCGATGCCTGGTGCAAGTACGTCCATTGCCGCAACTGTTTTGCCGTCGTCGTTTAAGCGCATGTAGAAAGCTTTGATGTCTTTCGGGTAGTTCTTAACGATAACAGGTGCTTTGAAGTGCTCTTCAGCTAGGTAACGCTCATGCTCAGAAGACATGTCGATGCCCCACTCAACGTCAAACTCAAATTTCTTACCAGAGTCTAGTAGGATTTGGATTGCGTCAGTGTAGTCAACTTGTGCGAAATCAGCGTCTACGAATTGCTCTAGACGAGTAATTGCTTGCTTGTCGATGCGAGAAGCGAAGAACTCAAGGTCATCGCGGCGCTCTTCAAGAACAGCAGCGAAAACGTACTTAAGCATGTCTTCAGCCAGTTTCGCTACATCGTTAAGGTCTGCAAACGCAACTTCAGGCTCAACCATCCAGAACTCAGCTAGGTGGCGGCTTGTGTTTGAGTTTTCAGCACGGAACGTAGGACCGAACGTGTAAACCTTGCTTAGTGCACAAGCATAAGCTTCAGCATTAAGTTGGCCAGATACTGTTAGGAACGTCTCTTTACCGAAAAAATCTTCGTTGAAGTCTACGTCGCCTTTTTCAGTGCGTGGTAGGTTTTCCATGTCTAGCGTAGAAACACGGAACATTTCACCAGCGCCTTCTGCATCAGATGCAGTGATAAGCGGAGCAGAAGTCCAGAAGAAGCCTTGCTCGTGGTAGAAACGGTGAATCGCTTGAGATAGACAGTTACGTACACGTGCTACTGCGCCAATCACGTTTGTACGTGGACGTAGGTGAGCAACTTCACGAAGGTATTCGATAGAGTGACGTGTCTTAGCCATTGGGTAAGTGTCAGCGTCTTCAACCCAGCCTACAACTTTAACGTCAGTTGCTGCTAGTTCGAAGTCTTGACCTTTCGCAGGAGACTCAACAATCTTACCCGTTACTTCAACAGAGCAGCCAGTTGTTAGCTTTAATACTTCGTTTTCGTAATTATTAAGATTATTAGGAACCACGGCCTGAATCGGGTCGAAACAAGAGCCGTCATAAATGGCAAGGAAAGAGATTCCAGCTTTGGAATCACGACGTGAACGGATCCAGCCGCGAACAGTTACTTCACTGTCTACCGCTAGCTTGCCGCCAAGTACGTCTGTTACAGGCGCGTAAGTCATGTTGATTTCATTCTCCATTGAGGGACAAATTCAACTCAAAGTCTCTGGCATTGCTGCAAATAAATATACATTTGCACAATAATTAGCCGAAACATTAAGTTGTATAAACTTTTTAAATCGATTGAACATATTACCTGTCATACCGACAGCTTCAACCTTTATTCTTGCTTGGTGAAAGAAATATTGTGTCTACTGACGATAAATAGGTTTGAGGGTGTGTTTTTTGTTCGATCTTAGCGTCAGCCTTACCTTTCACCCTATGTGAGCTGCTGAACGAGCATGGCGTAATCGAAACCTTTGTTTTCAATAATGGGAGTGTGATTGTGTTGAGACTCACTCTATATTGGCGCGGATTCAGTCATTTTGGACTTGATCACCTTCTTAATTTCCCACTAAAGTACAAGAGGAGTTTAATATCTACGTGTTAATTACGCCGCCTTAACCCCTGCATTCTCTCTACACCCGCACTTTTCGAGCGCTCGCTCATTCAAGAAAAACAGTCGATCAAATTATGTCTCAACAAGGCAGGACTGTCTGTACAAGTAAAAGAGAATTACATGCTTAATTATTTAAAAAAACACTGGTTATCAAACGTTAAAGGAGATTCATTATCTGGGATTGTGGTTGCACTCGCATTGATCCCTGAAGCCATCGCATTTTCAATTATTGCAGGCGTTGACCCTAAAGTAGGGCTCTATGCCTCGTTCTGTATTTGTGTCGTCACTGCTTTGGTTGGCAGTCGTCCGGGAATGATTTCCGGTGCAACAGGCGCTATGGCGCTACTAATGGTCACTTTAGTGAGAGAGCACGGACTAGAATATCTACTCGCCGCTTCATTTCTAGCTGGTGTCATTCAAATCGCGGCTGGATACCTAAAGCTTGGTAATCTGATGAATTTCGTTTCCAAATCGGTGATTACTGGATTTGTTAACGCGCTCGCCATTCTAATTTTCATGGCTCAACTTCCTGAATTAATCAACTTCCCGTCAAGCGTTTACGTGTTAGTCGCTTTGGGTTTGGCGATCATTTATCTGCTTCCTTATTTCCCCAAGTTTGGTCGCGCAATACCTTCTCCACTGGTCGCGATTGTTGCTCTGACAATCATTAGTTTGCTCTTCGGCTTAGATGTGAGAACGATTGGCGATATGGGCAAGCTTCCCGATTCACTGCCTGTGTTCTTGATTCCTAATATTCCATTCACGTTTGAGACGCTTGCAACCATCCTGCCATATTCGATTGCTCTGTCTCTGGTTGGCTTGTTGGAATCCTTGATGACAGCGACCATAGTCGATGACCTGACTGATACTGAAAGCAATAAAAACAATGAGTGTAAAGGGCAGGGCGTTGCGAACATCGTGGCTTCCCTTTTTGGTGGAATGGCGGGCTGCGCAATGATCGGTCAGTCGATCATTAACATCAAATCAGGTGGCTTAACCCGATTGTCCAGCATGATCGCTGGGGTGGTTTTGTTGCTAATGGTGGTGTTTGTTTCTGATTGGTTGAAGCTGATACCGATGGCCGCTTTAGTGTCTGTGATGATCATGGTTTCTATCGGCACATTCTCATGGCGTTCCATTGTTGAGCTTAAAGATCACACACTGCCAACCAATGTAACCATGCTAGCAACCGTGGCGGTGGTGGTGTTTACTCATAATTTAGCAATAGGTGTTGCGGTTGGCGTGGTGCTGTCGGCTCTGTTTTATGCACATGCCAGCAAATCCATGGTGTTTATATCTGATGAAGTCGTGACCAACGAAATGCACACTATTCACAGAGTAAAAGGCCATGTCTTTTTTGCTTCGTCAGATGCGTTTGTCGACTTATTTGATTATGACAATGCGACCTCTTTAGTGACCATCGATATATCGGATGCGTCATTCTTAGATAATACCTCGGTCGAGGCGCTTGATAAGGTTGTGTTCAAGTTCCGTAAAAAAGGGGCTTACGTTGAAGTGTCAGGAATGGATAGCGTGAGTGCGAATCTGATAGTCAAACACGCGATGTATCACAAGCATAAAGACTTAACCGCGGTTTCCATTACGCACTAATCTTGGTTTACGGTTCTTTTAAAGCCTGAATTAGACGTTGCTATGAAGATAAAGCGCTCATTGTTGAGCGCTTTTTTGTTGGCGATCTATGACTTCTTCTTTGTACTCGACAAAGTAAACTGATTAATCAGTGACTCAAGGTGATCAGACAGCTCTTCTAAGTCATTGCTGATGTTGCGAGTTTCAGCCGCGGATTGCGACGTGTTGTTGGCGTGAGAGGTGATGGTTTCAACCTTTTGTTGAACATCTTGAGTCGCTTGTGTGGTGGATTGTGTTTGCTGCTGAATATTCTGTGCGTGAGCCAGCACCTGTTTCATCTCTTCGACCACACCATTCATTTCAATTGAAAGTGCGTCGATATCGGTTGAGCTTTGATGGGCTTGTTCGCAAACGCGATCGGCAGAAGTCAGCGACTCTTCGCTGCCTTGCTGGAACTGATGAATGATTGACTCAATACTGCCTGTTGCTTCAGCGGTTCGTGATGCAAGATGGCGAACTTCATCAGCCACCACCGCAAACCCACGACCTTGTTCTCCCGCACGTGCCGCTTCAATTGCTGCATTCAAGGCCAGAAGATTGGTTTGGTCAGCAATGCCACGAATCACACTCAATATTGAAGAGACCTCTCCGGTTTGCTCATTGAGTGTCAGTATTTTGTGTTTCACTTCTTCTATGCTGCTAACGAGGTTTTTTATCTCACTGCTTGCGTCGTGTGCTTGGTTGGCACTCTTACATGCCACATCTGCGGTGTGATTAATAAGCTCTGAAGCCGTTAAAGTCGCTTGTTCTACATTGACTTGCTGTGCCTGTATTCCTTCGACATTATGTTGCACTTCGGCGGTTTCGCTTTGCTGGTCACTGGCGGCTTGCTCGGTAATTTGCGCGACACTAGTCAGTTGGTTGGCAGACGCATTCAGTTTGTGCGAGGTGTTTTGTACCTTTTCTAAGCTGTCGGATACGGTTCCCATGAACGAGTTGATGGAGTTAGCCAGCGTGCCAATCTCATCCTTGCTTTGTTCCGGCAGGCGAGTGGATAGGTTTTTATCGTTGCTGACTTGGGTCATAAAGCGAGAAGTCTGTTGCAGCGGGCGCACGATAATCTTACGAATTAATCCCATCGTAAGGACAAATCCGGCAAACGAGATCACTGCCATAATGCCAATAGCAGCCATGGTTTGAGTGTTAATCAGCGAGTTAACATGGTTAAGGTTATATTCGAGACGAATCGCACCCAAGACTTCACCTTCTGGTGCCATATGACAGGCGACACAATTGGTTCCTCGGTAATCTTCACTCGACTTCATTGGCAGAGCAATAACCAAGCCTTTGCCCCAATCAGCAGAAAAAGGTTCGATAACGGTTTCGCCCGCTAGCGCTCGTTTATCAATATCGTCAACCGGTGTTTGGTTGTCATTACCTGGGCCATATAACTTGCTGACAGCGTCGGCGCGTAAAACACGAACGTCTTCAATGCCTTCTTGAGCCAGTGCTTTCTGACGAAGGGTCTCTTTTTGTGCCATGGTGCCGGTGAGCATCATCATATTGAGGCTATCGAAGTAGTTACTTGCTTTGTCGTGAAGCTGCTCACTTAACACTGAGTTTACAAGTTGCTTTTGTTGCGAATATTGGAAATAGGTCGATATTGCCAGCAAAAAGGTGAACACGATGGCGAGGGCCACTAGGATTTTAAAGGTGATTGTTGAGCGCATAAGGTGTTTGTTTTTATTAATTATAATGACGCAAATACTGTACTAGTAAGAATTCCTACCACCTATGGGGTATAACGAATTGTGTGACCACACTCCGGTTATGTTTCTGTGATGTAGCGAGTTTGTGTCGTGTCTGATGTTGAAATGGAACGCGCGTCAAGCTCCTCGCTGTTCTTAAAACAGACTGTTGTTTTGGGAAAGTTGAAGTGCAGCATCGAGTTTTGATTGTGCTGATAATTAGAAAAGCCTAGGTTGTTAATTAGCTCGATGTATTTGTCCGCTTGTCTTTTATCAATAAAGACTATTGTTTTAGACGACTTAGTGGTCAATTTATATCCAAATGGTTGTTTTGTTCAATTTAATAGCAAAAATTGTGGTCATAGCGTTGTGTTTCGAGGCTCATTCGATAAGATGAAAAGACCTCTATGATAGAGGTAGGGCAGCAACGGATACGCTGCTTCAAATACTATGGAATGTGACTTATTGGACACATACATGAAATTCAAGATTACATCACCGATTATTGAACCTACGGAAGGTTCACCACATCAGTTAATGCTTACTCACGCTTCTCGTTTTACCTCTTTTAAGACAAGCTCCCCTTTGAACGCCCTGTTCGACAACGTCTCTGCACGCTTCTTTACCGCTTATCGCTCCTATTGTTATTCGTTTTATAACTTTATTTCTATCTGAACTCCTTTGTCATCCGCTCGATGAACGAAGACTCACATCTATAAAAACTAAACAAATAAGTTAAAAACAATGAATATTAAAATGATGGGTAGCTCCCTAATTATCGCTGGTACCGCTCTCGGTGCTGGTATGCTTGCGATCCCAATGGTATTAGCTCAATTCGGATTGCTTTACGGCACACTGCTTATGGTACTGATCTGCTTCGGTACGACTTACGCAGCATTACTACTTCTAGAAGCGACCATCAAAGCGGGTGGCGGTCTAGGATTAAACTCTATTGCCCGAAAAACCTTGGGTAAACAAGGTCAGTTGCTTACCAACGGCTTGCTATACGCGTTGTTGATTTGCCTATTAATGGCTTACATTCTGGGCGCAGGTGACTTGCTGAGTAAGTTACTGTCTAACTTTGGCGTCGAAATTACCGCGACTACCAGCCAAACCGTGTTTACCTTGCTTGCTGGCGCAGTAGTCGCAAGTGGTACTGGTGTGATTGATAAGCTCAATCGAGCATTGTTCTTCGTGATGCTTGCTAGTTTGTTTGCAACCATGGCCTTCTTAGCGCCGAGCATGACTCAAGAAAACTTGATGCAGGTAACCAGCCATGACCACGTTGACCTAATCAAAACCAGTGCCATCCTGTTTACGAGCTTTGGCTTTATGGTGGTTATTCCAACCTTGGTTTCTTACAACCACGAAGCGACAGACAAACAGCTGCGTAACATGGTGATCATCGGTTCTCTGATCCCATTAGTGTGTTACTTGTGTTGGTTGTTTGCGGTAGTGGGTAACTTGAGTGAAGAGCAATTCCGTAGCTTTGAGAACGTATCAGATTTGATGGCGGCGTTTGAGGCTCAGTCTCCTTGGGTGGGTAACGTCTTGTCTACCTTCACTGGCTTGGCGTTGTTGACTTCTTTCTTTGGCGTAGCAATGGCGTTGTTCAACCAGAACAAAGACATGTTCAACCAAAATACAGCGGTAACGTACTGCATTAGCTTTATCTTGCCGTTGGCTGGTTCATTGCTTGCGGCAGACAAGTTCCTACAAGTACTGAATTACGCAGGTATCATCTTGGTGTTCCTAGCGGTGTTTGTTCCTCTGGTTATGGTCCACAAACAGCGTTTCATGAAAGTTGCTGATGACCGATACCGAGCAGAAGGTGGCAGCGCAATGATGTTGTTCTCACTGCTGTTTGGTTGCTTCCTGCTTATCTCACAAGTGATCTAGTTCTTTGGTCCATTATCTAAGATGCGAATCGAGCATCTTAGATATAAGTGGCCGGAATTCAGATACAAAAAAGGAACGCATCGGCGTTCCTTTTTATTATCTGCTGATTAAAAACAGATTGATTCAAAGGCTATCAACAAACAACCTTAACAGCCAAACCACCTTGAGAAGTCTCACGGTATTTAGCGTTCATGTCTTTACCTGTTTCTAGCATTGTTTCGATAACTTTATCTAGAGAAACAGTAGGAGCAGAAGAACGACGAAGTGCCATACGAGTCGAGTTGATTGCTTTAACTGCAGCAATACCGTTACGCTCGATACATGGTACTTGTACTTGGCCAGCAACTGGGTCACATGTTAGACCTAGGTTGTGCTCCATGCCGATTTCTGCAGCCATACATACTTGCTCAGGGCTACCACCCATAAGCTCAGCAAGACCAGCAGCAGCCATAGAGCATGCCACACCAACTTCACCCTGACAGCCAACTTCAGCACCAGAGATTGAAGCGTTACGCTTGTAAAGACCACCGATCGCGCCAGAAGCTGCGAAGTAACGGATGTAATCTTTCTCTGTCACTGTTTGGATGAACTTATCGTAGTAAGCCAATACAGCAGGGATGATGCCACATGCGCCGTTTGTTGGTGCCGTAACTACACGGCCGCCAGCTGCATTTTCTTCGTTTACTGCGAAAGCAAACATGTTTACCCAGTCAACAACCGACATTGGATCATTGGTTGTTTTTTCTGAAGTCATTAGCTGTTGGCGAAGTGCTGCTGCACGGCGAGGAACACGTAGTGGACCAGGCAGGATACCTTCAGTATTCATACCGCGATCCATACACTCACGCATAGTTTTCCAGATGTTAGCGAAGTAAGTGCGAGACTCTTCGTCTGAGTGGAACGCTGCTTGATTTTTCATAACCAGTGTACTGATAGAAAGACCGCTTTCTTTGCACTGATTAACCAGCTCTTCAGCTGTTGTGAATTCGTAAGGTGCTTTGATTGGGTTTTCTTCTTCTTTGCCGAAGTTCTCTTCGTCAACGATGAAACCGCCACCAATTGAGTAGTACGTTTTTGAGTATGCAACTTCGTCACCAACCCATGCATGAATGCTCATGCCGTTCTCGTGTAGAGAAAGGTTGCTAGTGTGGAAGTTCATACCGCCATCGCGTGGGAACGATACTGTATGACAGTGCATGCCAACAGGAAGGCGCTCAGTTTCTTCTACGCGAGCAATGAAGCCAGCAATAGAATCGATATCAACACGCTCAGGAGTATTGCCAGCAAGACCCATGATGATTGCGATATCTGTGTGGTGACCTTTCCCTGTCAGTGATAGTGATCCATATACGTCCACGGTGATTTTAGTGATGTCGCGCAATTTTCCCATTGAACGTAGGTCATCAATAAATTCTTTACCCGCTTTCATTGGTCCAACTGTGTGTGAGCTCGATGGACCAACACCGATTTTATAGATATCAAATACACTAATCATAGCGATTACCTCAAAAAGAGAGCCTCCCAAGGGGGGTAGGGAGGCTCATTTATTATCATTATATTTTTTGTCTAATCTCGCGATATAAGATGGATGCTATCTTATAAAAAGGGCTTGAGATTAAAGAGCGCCGTAGATTACAGAACTAATAGCCGCTAGACCACATAAAGCCGTAAAGATTTGCACAGGTGCTGAAGTTTTGTACTTAGCCATAGCTGGTACTTTCTGCATCGCGAACACAGGCATTAGGAACAGGATAGCTGCAATCATTGGAGCACCCATTGTTTCAATCATACCTAGGATACTTGGGTTAACTACCGCAACAATCCAAGTTGTAACAACGATGAACGCTAGAGATGCTTTTTCAATCTTAGAGATTGAAGAACCAGAGCGAGACTTGATTAGACCAACAAGACCTTCGTGAGCACCTAGGAAGTGACCGAAGTAGCTAGAAGTAATCGCTGCGAACGCTACTAGAGGACCCATGTAAGAGATAAGTGGAGACTCATGTACGTTTGCTAGGTAAGAAAGAACAGAGATGTTCTGTGCTTGTGCTGTTGCTAGTTGCTCTGGAGATAGAGAAAGAACTACAGAGAATACGAAGAACATTACAAAACCCATCAGCATCATTGCTGCGCCGCCAGTGATCGCGTCAGTTTTCTTAACTGCGTTTTCACCGTATACACGACGTTGCTCTTTAGAGAACTGTGAAATGATTGGGCTGTGGTTGAAAGAGAACACGATGATTGGAATTGCAAGCCAGATAACAGAAGGCATTGTTGACCATTCAGGTGTTACTTCCATCATTGAAGTGTTCCAATCCGGAACTAGGTAGAAAGACAGTGCTAGTAGGATGAATACTAGTGGGTAAACCATTGCTGAAGTCGCTTTCAGCATCAGATCTTTACCGAATACAACACCTGTAGTCATAGCAAGGATAAGTGCACCAGAAAGAAGAGGACGAGGAATAGATTCCATACCCATTTGGTTTACTAGGAAAGAATCAACAGTGTTTGTGATACCAACACCGTAAATCAGAACGATTGGGTAGATAGCGAAAAAGTAAGCGAAAGTAATAAGGTTTGCGCCAGTCTTACCGAAGTGTTCTTCTACTGTATCTGTAATGTCAGCTTCAGGGTTTTTAGCAGACAGTACGAAACGAGCTAGAGATTTGTGTGCGAACCAAGTCATTGGTGCCGCAATTAGAGCTAGGATAACTAATGGCCAAAAACCACCCGCACCAGCTTTGATTGGAAGGAATAGTACGCCAGCACCAACTGCTGTACCGAATAGTGATAAACACCAGGTAAAATCTTTATAGTTAAACTTGCTTGAATCTTTAACGGCATTTGCCGAAGAAGTTGTTGTGTTCATGTTAAATTACTCATTTTTTGGGAACAGGAAATAAGTCGGGGCTAATTCTGCAGAATTTTCTTCTGCAAAAAATAGATCTAAATCATGTAATGAAACGGCGTGTCACATGATATGCGAAAAACGGATTTTTGATCACGAAAATAGCGTGCCACAGGTGATTTATGTTTATGCTTGGTATTACTTTTATTTATGCGAAAGGCGGGGTTGTATAGATTTATACCAGGGAAACGTTTGCGTGAAATTGCATTAATAAATCTGTTCCATAGAAAGTCTGGATTTTGTTAACAGAGATTAAACAAAACGTAGTTGCTATGTAATTTGTTGCACTACATGTTTCTGCAGTGAATGGATGATTTGCGCCGTAACGCCCCAAATTAGGTGCTCTTGGAAGGGCATAGCAAAAACTCGATGCTTGATTTGTTTAAAGTTAACAGTGTGGCTGTGTAACTTGGCTTGGTCTAAAACATAGGTAGCGGGCACCTCAAAAATTGAGGCAACTTCGTTCTCATCGATGATGGCTTTATAGTCAGGATCGACCATGGCAACAATCGGCGTCACAGAAAATTTACTAATAGTACTCAATGCAGGTAATTGCCCAACAATTTTAACTTGATCCGATCGAATTCCCACCTCCTCATGGAGCTCTCTGAGTGCAGTAAATTGCATAGAAGGGTCAGAAAGTTCGTGTTTACCACCAGGAAAGCTGACTTGGCCGGGGTGATGCTTTAAATGAGCCGCTCTTTTAGTAAAAATGACATGTAAACCATCTTCTCTTTCAACTAAACCTACCACCACTGCCGCTTTACGTAATTGCTCGCCACTGATGTGCGAAACACGCTCTACTGACTCTGGGTGATAGCCAACGGTAGGGTTAAGTTGGAATTGCTGAAGGAAGTTTTCTTTATTCATATCAAGCCAATATATTGATTATTATGATTTTAAGTATAGACATAACCGTGGGTTGATTACCAATATCGAGTTTTTCTTCATTCACTTTCCCTCTTTTAGTTATCAATTGGGCGTCATGAGAGGCTGTTTACCGATGAATCTCCTCAAAATGACGATTTTTGCTATATTCAATATGTGCATACAGGCGAGTAAGCGTTACCCATGTCATAAAATTGGGTGACGAAACGTAGATTTTTTGTTTAAGAATTTGATAACAATAACTTAGTGGACCATTCTAAAAAGAAATAGAAGAAAAGGTATGAGATGAAAGGAATCATATTCACCGAATTTTTAGAGCTTGTTGAAGACAAGTTTGGGCTAGAGCTTTTGGAAGAAGTTCTAGAAATGTCAGAAGATGAAGGAATCTATACGTCGGTCGGCAGTTACGACCACAAAGACCTTGTCAGGTTGATTATCAACTTGAGTAAGAAAACCGATATTGATGCGGCAAGCTTGCAACGCGTGTTTGGGCAGTCTGTATTTAAGAACTTACTGGCCTCATTACCGAATAAAGCGAGCCTTGCTCACAGCAATACCACCTTTCAATTTATTCAGCACGTAGAGCGTTACATTCATGTTGAAGTGAAGAAGCTCTATCCAGATGCTGAGCCACCTGAATTCAGTTTTATCACCACGAACGAAGCACAACTTGTTTTTGACTACAAAAGCGCAAGGTGTATGTCTCATGTTTGCTTAGGGCTTATTGAAGGATGTGCTGAATACCACGGTGAATCTATCGCGGTGGAGATGACGCCACAAAATGATGACCAAAGCGTGGTTAGGTTTAATCTCAAAGTAGAAAAGTAATATGGATCTGGCATCTGCCCTAGAGAAGAAGCTTAAGCGTCAAATCGCGGCAAGGAAAGCGGCTGAAGGATTGTTGGAACAGAAGAGCCTCGAACTGTTCGAGGCTAACCAACAGCTTGAGCTTGCTTTGCGTCAGTTAGAAAAGCGCTCCAACGCGAATATACGCCGCATTGAATTCCAAGAACAAATCGACAACCTGTTGATTGATTTTGGGCGCGCGTTTCTAAGAAATGATCTCGATGATGTCATGCTATCTGAACTAACGACCAACGTGACTAACAGTTACTTAATCGAAGCCAGTCGTTTGATTCTACCTCCCAAGCTCATCCCTCAGTTACAGACCTATGATTATGGCGATGAGACTGTCGAGGTGTTAGAGCAAGACATTCAAGAACCTCATTGGCAAGACAACCTACTGACCGTGCCCTTAGAGGTTGAAAAAGTCATAGTTGGTGCGTTAATCGTCAGAGTCAGGTTGTTAGACCAAGACTACGAGTTTATCCAAAGCCAACTGTTGTTGGTCACGGACCTTATCTGCAGTGCCTTAACCCATCAACTAGCAATCAACCGAAATATTGAATCACGTAAACGAGCGGAAGAGTCCGAAAGGGCAACGCGTGACTTTGTGGCCATGATTAATCATGAGTTAAGAACTCCACTTAATGGCTTACTAGGCAGTGCCGAGTTGATCAGTGATACCGAACTGAATAGCTCTCAGCGTGAGATAGTGAACAACCTGAGCCAATCTGGAGAGTTTCTCCGAACCATCATTAATGATCTATTGGATTACAGCAAAATTAACGCAGGGATGTTAGAGCTTATTCCAAAGAAATTTGCCCTACGTGATTTGAGAAACACGATTGAAAGCATCTTCGTCAATCGAGCAATTGAGAAGCAGCTCGAATTCAATATCAGTGTTGCGTCAAACGTTCCCTCCCATTTCCAAGGCGATTTAGAGCGCATCACACAACTGTTTGTGAACTTAATAGGTAATGCGATTAAATTTACAGAAGAAGGGCATGTGAATGTTGATATTGAGTGGGACAAAAATCAATTTGTTTTCTCTGTAGAAGATACCGGAGTCGGAATCGCTGAATCGGCGCATAAGACGCTGTTTGAACCTTTTACGCAGGCAGATAACTCAAGTAGTCGGAACTATGAGGGTACAGGACTTGGGTTAGCGATTTGTCGCAAACTGGTGGCTCTGATGAATGGTGATATTGGGGTGACCAGTGTCGTTGGTTCAGGCACGACGTTTACCATCTCGATTCCTCTTCAAGTTGTCGATGTTCCGGCAGAGAGTGATAGTGTCGCCAAGGGCTTTGAGTATGAGGCGGAATTGTCACTACTTAAAGTGCTGGTGGTTGATGATATTAAGATGAACCAGATCATCATCCAACAGATGCTCCGTAAACATGAGATTGAACCAGCTATTGCAAGTAATGGTGTCGAAGGGTTTGAACTCGCGTCAGACAATGAATACGATATTGTATTCATGGATTGCAGAATGCCTGTTATGGACGGGTTTGAAGCAACAGAGAAGCTAAGAGAGAAGGGTTACGTTAAATCTATTGTGGCTCTGACCGCCGGAACGACACTTGAAGAACGCGAACGTTGTATTCAGTGTGGGATGGATGACATTTTGAGTAAACCTTACACCGCCAACGATCTGAAAGAGATGCTTAAGAAGTGGGGTGTCTCTGCGGTGAAGGTCGCTTAAACACGCGAATAAAGCGTTGTGAGTTATGTACTCTAACTTACAGACTAAAAAACCGAAGTGATCTTACGATCCTTCGGTTTCTTTTTATATCGAACTTTTGCTAGCCGTTAAGCTACGGAACTCGTCATTAAGTCGCGGAACTCGCAGTTAATGACACTAGGTTTAGCAATCTTCAAGTACCGGTAGAATTCGACTCAGCTTATCCAGTGTTTCTTGGTATTCAGAAGCACAATCACTATCAAATACCACACCACCGCCAGCCCAAGCATAAAGCGTGTTGTTCTCGGCGACTAATGTACGAATGGTAATACTGGTATCCATTCTGCCATTTCGGCTGATGTAGCCAATACTGCCGCAGTACGCTGAACGTCGATGCGGTTCTAACTCTTCAATGATCTGCATCGCGCGAACTTTTGGTGCGCCAGTAATCGAGCCTCCAGGGAAACAGGCTCTCAGAAGGTCAGTTGCAGAGTATTGGTCATCAAGGTCCGCTCGTATCGTGCTCACTAAGTGGTGCACGGCAGGGAAGCTTTCAATATCGAAGAGCTTTGGTACATGCACTGTGCCCGGTTTTGCTACTCGGCCAATGTCATTACGAAGTAGGTCGACGATCATCAAGTTTTCCGCCTGATCTTTATCGGCGCTTGCTAGGTCTTGCGCGTTGGCATTATCAATCATCGGGTCCTCAGAACGAGGTCGTGTGCCTTTGATTGGCTTGGTTTCAATGACGTTGTCTTTGAGTTCTAAGAAACGCTCTGGCGAAACACTGATGATTGCGCAGTCGGCCAAACGGATAAAACCCGAAAAGGGCGCTGAGTTGTACTGTTCTAACTTGTCATAAGCCAGCCATTCACTACCTTGGTATTGGGCATTGAAGCGCTGAGCTAAGTTAATCTGATAGCAGTCCCCGGATAACAGGTACTCTTGAACACTATCGAACTTAGTGGCGTAGCTCTCTTCGCTCATATTGGATTGCCACGGTGTGGTTAACCCAAAGGGCGCATGTGATAGGTGTGATTGAGCCACCTGCTGCATTAGCCAATCATGATGTTCATCGATATTGCTACCGACAATACACGCCGTTTTCAATTGGTGGTCAACGATAACAGCCCATTCATACAAGCCAACTGCCATGTCAGGTGCTTCAATATCACGCTTTGCGAGTGATGGAAGTGTCTCGACTCTGCGCCCTAAATCATAGCTAAAATAGCCTAAAGCGCCGCCAACGAATGGCAACTGAGTGTGCTCTTTAGTCGCAGGCAATAATTGTTGCTGATATTGGTCGAGTAGTTCGAAAGGATCAGAGTCTGAAACCTCGCACGTCTCATTAACATTAACGGTCGTTTCTGCACCGATTGTCTCGAAGGTGGCGATGGGTTGAGCAACTAAAATATCGTATCGACTATCAACGTGGCTTTCTGAAGCGGAGCGTAATAGCATTGCCCACGGCAGGTTTTCAATATGGGAAAACAGCTGTTTAGCTAAAGTTGATTGATATTCAAGCGGCTTGATTTGGATAGAGCGAAATTCGTTGTTATTCATTTGTTTAATTTGTGACAAAGAGTTCGATCACTGCATGGCGTGTGAGAGGAAGCAAGAGTATCATAAATTGAAAATAAAATGGGTTCTTGATTAGAACGGAGTAATCCAAGTGGTTTAGTTTAAAGCTATGCAAGCGATTGCTAAAGCAACTAAATACAGCTCAACACAATAAAAAGCTAAACCACCTAATTCGATTTGGCACATATAGTCAAACTGTGAACCCACATGGAACCAGAACAATAAAGAGGCATGCAATGACGGTTATTCGTAAGCAAGATGTGATCAGCAGTGTCGCTGACGCACTTCAGTACATTTCTTATTATCACCCTTTAGACTTTGTCCAAGCCCTAGAAAAAGCGTACGAGAAAGAAGAGAGCCAAGCAGCTAAAGATGCGATCGCTCAGATTCTTATCAACTCGCGCATGTCTGCGGAAGGCCATCGTCCAATTTGTCAGGATACGGGTATTGTTACTTGTTTCGTGAACATCGGTATGGATGTTAGGTGGGAAACGGATCAAACAGTACAACAGATGGTTGATGAAGGCGTTCGTCAAGCTTACAACAACCCAGATAACCCATTGCGTGCATCTGTCCTAATGGACCCTGCAGGTAAGCGTATTAATACCAAAGACAACACACCAGCGGTTGTCCACATTAATATGATTCCAGGCAACAAAGTTGAAATTCAAATCGCGGCTAAGGGCGGCGGTTCTGAGAACAAAACCAAGATGGTTATGTTGAACCCTTCTGATGATATTGCAGAATGGGTAGAGAAGACGCTGCCAACAATGGGTGCAGGCTGGTGTCCACCGGGTATGCTAGGTATAGGCATTGGCGGTACGGCTGAGAAAGCAGCGGTACTAGCGAAAGAATCTTTGATGGAACACATCGATATTCAAGAGCTTATCGAAAAAGGCCCTGAGAACGCAGAAGAAGAGCTTCGCCTAGACATCTTCAACCGTGTAAACAAGCTAGGTATTGGTGCACAAGGTCTTGGCGGTCTAACGACTGTGGTTGACGTAAAAATCAAAACAGCACCAACACACGCAGCATCTAAGCCAGTTTGCTTAATCCCGAATTGTGCAGCAACGCGTCACGTTCACTTCACACTAGATGGCAGCGGCCCAGCAGAGCTAACGCCACCTAAGTTAGAAGAGTGGCCAGACATCACTTGGGAAGCGGGCGCAAATACACGTCGTGTTAACCTTGATGAAGTGACTAAAGAAGACGTACAAGAGTGGAAGACCGGCGAAACGGTTCTTCTGTCAGGTAAGATCTTAACCGGTCGTGATGCTGCTCATAAACGTATTCAAGGCATGCTAGAAAGCGGCGAAGGCTTACCAGCCGGCGTTGATTTCAAAGGCAAGTTCATTTACTACGTGGGTCCTGTTGATGCTGTAGGTGATGAAGCGGTAGGTCCTGCGGGCCCAACAACTTCAACACGTATGGATAAGTTCACTGACATGATGCTGAACGAAACTGGCATTATGGGCATGATCGGTAAAGCGGAACGTGGCCCTGCAACGGTTGAATCAATCAAAGAGCACAAAGCGGTTTACCTAATGGCGGTTGGTGGTGCAGCTTATTTAGTCGCAAAAGCAATTAAAAAAGCACGCGTTGTTGCGTTTGAAGATCTCGGTATGGAAGCGATTTACGAGTTTGAAGTTGAAGATATGCCTGTAACGGTAGCGGTTGACTCTAACGGCGTGAACGCACACCAGATCGGCCCTGACACGTGGAAAGTGAAGATTGCTGAAGCTGAGAAAGCGTAATTAATCGACGCCAAAAAATCGTAATTGTCGCTAACTTCAGCGTTTGAATTGCAATTTTTGACAGAAAGTTAAAGACAAAAGTGCAGCATTATCTGCACTTTTGTCTTATTATCAATGATATAGTGATAAACACATAGTTTGATATAAGAACATAGGAGAGAGGAATGCCTCGTTTTATTCAGATCCTACAGATTATCTTGGCAGTGGTGATTGGTGCTTTTGTTGGCTACGACCTGATCTTGAAAGGGATCAGTATCTTTGATAATAAATACGTGACGATTACATGTGCGCTTTGGCTAATTGCAGAGATTGCACTGTTTGTTATCTACAAGTTGATTGAAGACGATTAGACGTCGGATATCGTGCAAAAATTCTAAAGCCCCTGATTATGAATGTAGTCAGGGGCTTTTATTCATCTAGCATTAAGAATGTGTATTGCATACTCATCAACATAAGCAAAAGCATACAAACTATCCCAACGGGGAAAGAACATAGGCTTGCCTTTCTATTATCATAACCAGCTAGCCTAACTATCACGGAGTCGTTCAAATGAAACACCTAACTCAAGAAATGAGTGACTTTATAAGCAGAGGAACGGATTCTCATATTCGAGTAGCGGTCACGGGGCTCTCTCGTGCGGGTAAGACAGCATTCATTACTTCGCTGGTTAATCAGCTTCTTCATACGTCTACCCACAAAAACTTGCCACTGCTTGCATCGGCGAGAGATGGAAGAATTATTGGCGCAAAGCGTATCCCGCAACACAACATGATGATCCCACGCTTCTCTTATGATGAAGCGATGGAGTCGTTGAATGCACAGCCACCAGAATGGCCGGTGCCAACGCGTGATGTCAGTGAGATTCGTTTAGCAATCAAATATAAGCCTGCGAAGGGCGCAAAGAAGCTACTGAGTAAAAATAGCACCCTTTATCTCGATATTGTCGATTATCCAGGTGAATGGTTGCTTGATTTGCCGTTACTGGATATGGACTTCGATACCTGGAGCCAATCTCAGTTTGCCGCATTGAAAGGCGACAGAGAAACTTACTCGCAACAGTGGAACGTAATGCGTGGTGATATCGATTTGCTAGCAGAAGCGGACGAAAAGAAACTGGTCGCGATTGCCGATAGCTACACCCAGTACCTGCATACTTGTAAAAGTAACGGGTTGCATTGGGTTCAACCGGGTCGATTCGTATTACCCGGTGAGCTTGAAGGCGCACCTGTGCTGCAATTCTTCCCGTGTATCGCACCTGAGGGTAAGTTCTCAAAAACAAGTAATTACGCGGTACTGAAAGCGCGTTATGAAGAGTATCAACAGAAGGTCGTCAAAGCGTTCTACAAGAATCACTTCGCGACGTTCGACAGACAAATCGTGTTGGTGGATTGCTTACAGCCACTTAATGCGGGCTATGACTCTTTCATGGATATGCGTGGCGCGTTAGAACAGTTACTTAAGAGCTTTAAGTACGGTCGAAGCAATATCTTAAGACGTTTATTCGCGCCGAAGATCGACAAGATCTTGTTTGCAGCCACAAAAGCTGACCACGTGACACCGGATCAACATCCGAACTTGGTGTCACTGTTACAACAGATGGTGCATCCAGCTTGGCAGCAGGCGGCGTTTGAACACATCGACATGAGTTGTATGAGTATCGCGTCTATTCAAGCGACCAGCGCGGGTTATATCTCGTCGGGTTCAGACAATGTTCCGGCGTTGCAAGGTGTGACTTTGGATAATGTCCCTCAAACCATGTATCCGGGAGAGGTGCCGCGTAAGTTGCCTAATAAACAGTATTGGGAAACCAACCAGTTTGATTTCACGAGCTTTAGACCGATGGAGCAACATTCCGATGAGCCTTGCCAACATCTAAGAGTCGACAAGGTTTTAGAGTATCTCATTGGCGACAAGTTGAAGTAATTGAGGCAATCAAAATGAGTGAATTAAAAACAAAGCAGGTCTTTAATGAACCGTTGAAGACCTCTTTTGATGAGCAAGACAAGAGTGACGTTGGCCCGGATTTAGGCGCTCAACAACTGTTCACAGAGCAAGAGAAATTTGTCCCTGTCGCACCGCAAGTGAAAGCTGATCTTGATGGTGAAGCTGAGCAGCAATTGGAACAAGTGATTCGACCGAGCAAAAAGAAGAAGTGGTTTGGAACGGGTTTATTGGTCGCTTTCTCTGGCCTAGTTGGATGGCAGGCAATTGATTCGGTCATTACCGCGATTCAATCGGCTGACTGGCTGGCGTTAGGTTGGGCAGGCTTCATTGCTGCCATTGCTTCATTGGGTTTAGGCGCAATAGGCAAAGAGCTGTGGAAACTGCGTTCACTCAAAGATCACTTTAGTGTGCAAGAGCAGAGTGAAGAGCTACTCCAAAGTCAAAGTGTCGGCAAGGGCAAAGCGTTCTGTGAAAACATCGCCAAGCAAGGCGGCATTATCGCTGAGTCTCCTTCGTACGATAAGTGGCGAAACAGCATTAACCCTGCACACAGTGATGCAGAAGTGTTGGATATGTACGATGCGTTAGTCGTGAGTCAACAAGACAAAGTAGCGACTCAAATCGTCACTAAGTTTTCGACCGAATCGGCGGCTTTGGTCGCGGTGAGTCCATTGGCGGCGGCTGATATGTTGTTGGTGGCTTGGCGAAATTTCACCATGATAGACAAGCTTGCTGATGTGTATGGCATTGAGCTTGGCTACTGGTCTCGCATTAAGCTATTTAAACTGGTGTTAATCAACATGGCCGCTGCAGGAGCAAGTGAGCTCGCGATTGATGCAAGTATGGATCTCGTCTCGATGGATCTTGCAGGCAAAGTCTCAGCTCGAGCAGGGCAGGGGCTAGGTGTCGGTATCCTTACTGCAAGACTGGGCTTAAAAGCCATGACATTGCTGCGTCCTATGCCTTGGCATAACGAACGAAAAGTAAAACTGGCAGACCTCCGCAAAGCCGTCCTATCTGAAATAAAGCGTATCACTCTCAAATAACAATACCGCACCCACAAAATGGGTGCGGTTTATTTAAATTGTTCTTTTGGCAGAGACTAAAAATGCATGATGAGCTGAGCAGAAGCCCCGTAGTTATTATCTTTGCCTGCTTGTGCCGCTAAATCGAATCCAAAGATACCGAATGGTTTAAAGCCTAAGCCTACAGTGGCTAGGTCATCTGCATAGTTAGTTAAACTATGCATATAGCCTAAACGAAGTTGAGCCCAACTGAATGCATCAAGCTCAGCGCCCACTTTTGCATACTGAGTTTTGTAGTCGTACTCTTTAAAGTGCTTGACGGCGTTTAAATCAATATCCGCTGTAAGGTTGTACCACGATTTATCATAGGAAATACCTAATACATATTCTGGTTCAACAAGTACCGTTGCTTTTTGTCCCATGTGAGTTTTAGTTTTTAGCTTTTGTGACAGGAGGTTCTTAGCAGACAACCCAATAATGGTGTTATCTCCCCATTCATAAGCAGCACCAAAATCTATGTTGAATGCGGATTTTTCTACGTAATCCTCTTCAATATCAAAGTCGTCATCTAAATCATCCAGTGTTTCAACGTAGTTCAGACCATAAATTCGTTGGTATTTGGGTGAAATACCCAACATAAAATCGTGTTCTTGAAAAGTAAATGTATCAGCAAAAGTAAAACCTACATCAACAATTGCTATACCAACCGCTTGACCACTTGAGAGCAGTTCTGAATCTGTAGGGTTATCATTTTGTAAGTCATCATCATTCACATTGAATCTAGCAATGGTGGCTACTTGAGATTTAATGAAGAAGTTGGTGCTCAGGTGTTTATTTGGAATAGCGAATACTGTACCTAGATTAGCTTCTACGTTTAAGTTTCCGTTATCTAGTTGTTTTAAAGCTTTGCGCCATTCCTCTAATAGTTCTTCATTCCCGGGATCAAATTGCAATCGATCATCAATATCTTGGAAGTGATCCAACTTGTCGA
Organism: Vibrio sp. 10N.261.55.C5; assembly: GCF_041470505.1. Classification (NCBI taxonomy): domain Bacteria; kingdom Pseudomonadati; phylum Pseudomonadota; class Gammaproteobacteria; order Vibrionales; family Vibrionaceae; genus Vibrio; species Vibrio sp. 10N.261.55.C5. The sequence goes on along the minus strand of NZ_JBFRMS010000035.1, from coordinate 50,631 downwards.
TCATGTCATCTGCATCATGAACCCTTGCTCCGAGAACGGGAAGAATTAACCCAAAGTTATCTCCTTCTTTATAACGAGCCGCTAAAGCAGGATTATGAAAACTGGATGTTAGGTAAGAGGCTGACGCAGCTCCAGTGCTGCCCATGCCAACACTTCTTGTATCGAAAGAAGTCATTGCAAAACTAGACGCAGAGAAGGTACTGATTATTGTGAGGAATAGTTTAGAGTATTTCATATTTAAGCCGATGTTTTTATACGGAACAATATAGGCTATGGGTGATTTGACTTTAGTTCCATAAAATAACCATTTATAAAGTAAGGGGATGTTGCGATGTGTTACGGTTGGAAATGTTGATAAGTGTGGTGAATGGTTTTAGATCTTTCTAAGGTGTTGATATCTAAAAATTGAATAGATATATGATAACTCTTCTTCTTGACTGAACTCAGAGCTTAATCCACACTACTGTCAACTTATCCTGACACCTATAATAGGACTATTTGTGCGTCTCGAAGTATTGTGTGAAGACAGACTCGGCTTAACGCGTGAGTTGCTCGATATCTTGGCCTCAAAAAGCATTGATTTAAGAGGAATCGAAATTGATGTTAAAGGTATTATTTATCTAAACTGCCCTGATATTGATTTTGATGCTTTTAGTGAACTTATGGCTGAAATTCGCCGAATTTCAGGTGTGAAGGATGTACGTAAAATCCAATTTATGCCAAGCGAAAGGCATAACACAGAGCTGATTGCTCTGCTGGCAAACCTACCTGATCCTGTTATTGCGATTGACCTTAAAGGCTCAGTCGATATGGCTAACCACGCTGCATTGAACCTTTTTAATAAGCAAGAAGACGCAGTCATCGGTGAACCGCTAGCGACGTTTGTTCCTAGCTTTAACTTTGCTCGCTGGATCGAAGGCGATGTAACGCGTCATCGTGAAGTTGTCGTGTTAGATGGTTTAGATTTCTCTATTGAGATCCTGCCGATTTACCTTGGTGGTGATGTCAACGAAGCGGTACTGGCAAGCGCAGTAATGACGATTCGCTCTTGTAATCAAGAGATGAACTCGCCAGATTCAATCCCAGAACAGAACAACCTAGGTTTCGAACACTTTGTTGGTGTCTCTAATCGCCATAAAGCCTTGATCAGCCAAGCTAAGAAATTGGCTATGCTGGATCAGCCTCTATTAATTGAAGGCGATACAGGGACAGGCAAAGAGATGTTGGCAAAAGCGTGTCATAACCGTTCAAATCGATCGTCTTTCCCATTCTTGATTCTAAGCTGTGCATCGATGCCTGATGACGTAGCGGAAACGGAATTGTTTGGTCATGCGCCGGGTTCATTCAACCATGAGCAAGGTCATAAAGGTATTTTCGAACAAGCGAATGGCGGTACCGTATTTTTAGATGAAATTGGCGAGATGAGCCCGCATCTTCAAATCAAGCTGCTGCGTTTCCTACAAGATGGTTCATTCCGTCGTGTTGGTGAAGAAGAAGAGATGCACGCGGATGTTCGTATTATTGCATCAACGCGCCACCGTCTTTCTGAATTAGCCGACTCGGGTTCGTTCCGTGAAGATTTGTTTTACCGCTTGAATGTACTGACTCTGTCTATCCCTGCATTGCGTGAACGCTCAAACGACGTAGCGCCACTGTTGGAACTGTTCGTTGCAAAGTACGCGCAGCAGTTAGGTATGTTAAAACCAAAACTGACTCAAGAGCTGATCGACCAGCTTGGTAATTACCAATGGCCGGGCAACATTCGCCAGTTAGACAACATGGTTCTACGTGCACTAACAGAGCTAGATTCAGACACACTAACGGTTGAGCAATTCCATTTGCCACAGCTTGAAACAATGACGGCTGGAATGGCGAACCTGAGCTTAGATGGCTCGCTCGATGAAATAATGAAAGACTATGAATCTCAGATTCTAGAGAAGCTTTATCAGTCTTTCCCATCAAGCCGTAAGCTAGCAAAACGTTTGAATGTATCTCATACCTCAATTGCGAATAAGCTTCGTGATTACGGTATCAGAAAGAACTGATCGAATAAGAACAAGATTATGGAAGATTTGAGTACACCAGAGCGCATTTATAAGCATGATGGTAGTCTGATTTTACGCACGGCTGAAATCGATGACGCTGGCATGATCAGCGAGTACTTTCAGGTTAACAGAGAGTACCTGAAACCTTGGGAGCCGATACGCGAAGATGCGTTCTTTGATAGAGCGAGTTGGGCGCAGCGACTGATTAAGTTAAACGAGCTTCATAAAATGGGGCTAGGCTATTACTGTTTACTGATTAACGCTGACTCTAATGAAATGTTAGGCACCATATCGTTCAGTAATTTGTCGCGTTTCCCGTTCTACGCTTGTAATGTCGGTTACTCATTGGCGCAAAGTGCACAAGGCCACGGTTACATGCGCAGAGGTTTGAGCATGGCCAAAGACTACATGTTTGATGTGCAGAACATGCACCGCTTAATGGCGGGCTACATGCCTCACAACGAACGCAGTGCTGGTGTATTAGAACATCTTGGTTTTGTCCGAGAAGGTTTTGCTAAAGACTACCTACAGATTAACGGTAAATGGGAAGACCATATACTGACAGCATTAGTTAACCCAAATTGGGAAGATAGACACGTTATTTAGCGGCAATATTGCTAAGACGTAGTACTAGTTAAAGGCAAATAGCTTTTAAACGTAAACAAAATTTAGACGCAGCGTATATCAAGCTTTGCTAATCGCCGCTGCATCAAAAAGAACAGATAGGCATGGTAAATCCATCAGCCTGAGAAGATATTTGAGGAATTTTGATGTCATACACAACTTTGGACGAATACCAAAGAAAATGGATTTTCACACACCAGTCAATGCCGCTGCCGGCAGAGGACTTGGAAAAGATTAAGCCAATGACACAGGCGAGAGCATCTCAGTTCTGGAAAGAGAACGTGAGCCCTCAAAGCCCAGACGCAGAACGACTGAGCTCGCAAGACTGGCCAAGCAAAGCATCGAACTGGAATGAAGAGATCAGCTGGATGGCGCATTGGGAAGCGGATGAGCCTGAAATGCCAGAAGAGATTCTTAACTTTATTGATTGGCAAGATGACGTAACTGTTTATTTTTGTTACGAAAAGTACAATGTTCTTGAAACCAAATGGGCGATTTTCAAGAAGCATTGGAAGAACTTCTTGTTCTACGATGATGGCCCGATTCTAATCGGTCGTCGTCGTTCAGAAGCCCTTTGGTTTGCTACCAATGGCAAGGTGAAAATCGGTAACCGTGCTTAATCTCGGTGTGATTTAATCGAGTGAGTGTTGGTGTTTCGATCAACAGATAGAAAAACAAAAAGCGAGCATCGAGCTCGCTTTTTTTGTGCCTAATGATCTTCGAAGATCATGGGGAAAGACCCACTATTTGAGCCCAACTAAAGGTGACCATATCCACTCATTTAAAGCGAGTGAATTACGAAATTGAGATCGCTATCTCATTGGGTTAGTTGAAGTTTCATGGGGTTGAGCTATCTTTATATTACTGCCTTAGTGGAGGTGAAGTATTATGATTTGGGATACTCTCGAACGTGTAAATAAACTTCGCAAGGAAGCAATGGAGGATCCAGAGTTTTTGGATTCAGCAAAAATGCATGAGGAATGGCTTTTAAGCGAAACTCATAATCAATCGAACAAAGGAGCAAAAGAGAATAAACCGAAAAAACTATCTGACATTTATGAAAATACGGATTTTCCTATCAACCCAACTGGAACCAAACATTAACAATGATGAACTGCAACACGGCTAAGGCTCTTAACCAAAAAGCTATAAGTCGATTACACATACCAGCCTTAAGCCACCAATAAAAAAGCCACTTTCAACGAATCGAAAGTGGCTTTTTCTTTTCTTGCTAGCTTCTTTACCATTAGCAACGAAAGCTAATCGTTTTCAAACCTAGTTATTGATTAGGCTTAATCCGCTTGGTAACGCATCACCAAACACACGCTTAGATTCACTCTCAGAAAGCTCAGTCACTTCACTCACTAGTGTTAACCATGAGTCAGGTACCTTGCTTTGCTTAAGCTTCTCAATCACTTGATTGCGATAGTCGTCAGAGATATCAAACTGACGGTCACCGGTTTTTCGACAAATCATCACCGCTGCGAAGGCGATCATCTGCTCTTTCTGCCAGTTCTGTTCAAGCAGTTTTGGTAACCACTGTTCAGCTTGCTCTCTAGGAATTACGCTGTGTTGGCTGCCATACAAAGGCGTTCTTGATGCTAATCGTCCTAGCGCCCACCAGTGAGCCTGTTCAAATTGGTTATGGTTGATCGCTTTGCTTAAGAACCAACTTGCCAGCAGCACTTTGTCTTCAACCTCAAGTTGCTCAAGTGACGCCGCTAAACGGACCATGGCTTCATAACCATTATCTTGCGCATCTTTGGCTGTCTTAGGGTTCTTCATTGCACCTGGGTGAAGGTATTTAGCGATGTCAGCCAAGATACTCTCTTGCTGCTCTTGGTTTAGCCCACCAGCGACACGACGCCAGAATACCCACCAGTCTGTCCAGCCTTGGTGGTTCTTGAACTGAATGTTCTGTTGGTAAAGGCCCCAAATCTGTTCGATACGCCATGAGTCAGTCGGATCGCCAAAGCCAGGACGCAGCGAGTAACCCGCCAAACGCAGCCAGTTCTTCTCGTGTGCTTCTGAGCGGCGACGACGTTTACGACCTAATGAGAAGGTATCAAATAGATGACGAAGGGTCGTGAAGTCCCATTCATCGCGTTTACCTAGTCGCTTCTCAAGATCTTTCGATAGTGTTTTGATCTCTTTCGATTCAGCACTCTTCTTGTTGCCGCTGTACAGGCGAGAAATCAACTCCTTACACTCTTCCAATCTTGGGTGAAGCGCGGAGGTATCAGATTCATCGCCTTGCTTGTTTCTTACTTCAAACTCAAGCAACCAACGCTTAGAGTCATCTTCTATACTCACACACTCCATTTTCAATGTGCCGACTTCGGTTAACTGACAAGCGAGCAGTACTTCAACACGCTCTTTTTGGTTGGCTTGAAGTTCTGCAGTACCTGAGCCTTCCAGCGTAGAAATATACGGTGGGAGAGGGGAGAACAAGTCGGCATCCACATTGACCATCACACCGTTTTGAATGGCGGTGTCATGAGCAATTTGATCGTGTGTTGAAGTCAGAAGATTAAATCGTACTGGCTCACCTAAAGTCAGCGAGAAACGACGGCTGTTCAAGCGTATCTCTTGGCCTTCTTCGGTTCCTTTGGCAAGCAGACAAAGCGCTTTACCCATCTTGTTTTTCTCTTGCAGATGCAAGAAGTAAGAACGGGCAGCACCGCCACCGATTTTCAGCTGTGCACCGCGGCGTGCTTTACCAAAGGCAACCGCGCCAAGGGCAACAGACCAATCTGGATGAGGGTTATCAAGCACTGTGATAGGAGAACCGTTCCAGTTGCCCAGTAGCTGAGTAATTCGCTCTGTTACCAGTTCACTGTTAAACACACCACCATTGAGCAGCACGCCAACTGGAATTGCAGGTTTGGTGTCATCGAACTCAATAGAGTCTGAGTTTTCCAATGCGGCTTTAGACACTTGTTGGTGCGTTGCTAGGAATTCTGCAACGTGCTTACTCACCGCAGGGTCAGCCACGTAAGGCAGACCAAACTCAACCACAGCACTGCGGCGTTTGTCGGGTGTTTCAGTAAACTCAGAAAGCGGGAAGAAACCTTCCAATGCGATTTGATGGACTTCTTGTTTAGTTAAACCAATACTCTTAGTACCGCCAAGCAGTTTTGAACCGCTGCCCAGCATGGTGATCTTTACATCATCGGGCGCATTGGCAGAAAGCAGGCTCTCTTTTGCGGCGCGAGTCTGTTGAATCAGTTTGGTTAGGCTAGAGGCATTCAGCTTTTTGTTTTGATTGAAGCGTTGCTCTGCAAGGTGGGCAAGGGCTAAATCGAGGTTATCACCACCAAGCATCAAGTGTTCACCAACACCAATACGGTCGAGTGCGAGCTCGTTATTACCGTCGCTGTTCGCATCGAATTTGGCTTCAATTAAGCTTAAATCGGTGGTACCACCTCCAACATCACACACTAGAATCAGTGGGATTTGTTGAAGTTCATCTGCTGCGGTTTGTTGGTGACGGGCATACCAGTCATAACAAACGGCTTGCGGCTCTTCGAGTAATAGAATCTTACCTAAGCCCGCCAGTTCTGCGGCTTCGAGTGTTAGCTTGCGTGCTGTCTCATCGAAGGAAGCAGGAACGGTAACCACAACATCTTGGTCTTCAAGCTTGTTGCTCGGGTTACGGTAGTTCCATGCTTGGCGAATGTGGTTGAGGTAGCTTGCACTCGCCACAACTGGCGAGACTTTATCGACATCTGCTGCGCCTGCCCAAGGCAGAATGTCGGAGTTACGATCCACCGCTTGGTGTGACAGCCAACTCTTAGCACTCGATACTTGGCGGCCTTCAACCTTAGCGCCTAATTCACGTGCCCATTCACCGACGATAACGTTCTTAATATCGCCTTCAACGGGGCTTGGTTCCCACGGCATTGTCAGGTCAGAAGGGGATATTTGACCTTGTGCTGGGTGGTAACGAAAGGATGGGAGTAAGGGCTTGCGAACCACTTCACCGGGGCCGATGAGTTGGTCAATATCGAAAAGAGAAACGGGAGCATGTTGTAGGTCGTCGTTGATTTCACAGTAAGCGACAACCGTATTGGTTGTACCTAAGTCAATGCCGACTAAAAAACGAGGAGTTGCCATACAAAACCTTATTCTTCCAGAGTGATGACCAGTTTTTTGATAGCTTTGGTCTTATTGTTGTTATTCGTAAACGTCATTCCTGAGAAACAGGCAGGACTAGATTGAGAAATGCATTGATAAAGTAACGGCACCCGCTAAGGTGCCGTTGATTCATTATGCTTGTTCGTTTGAGTCGTTATTCGAGTCTTCACGAACATCGAACTCAACGTGCCACTTCTGACCGTTGTCAGTAGCAATCGCTTCTAGGTGTAAGGTGCCTAGCTCAGTAACGCGAGAAGCCAAAGTCACTGGAACCACTTCACCTTCGCGACGGCCTTCAGAAACCGGCAATGTCACTTGGATTTCAGGAAGCTCATCAAGCTCTTCAGGCGCCCAGTGATCAAGGTGCGTACCCGCTTCATCTTCACGACGAATGGTTGAACCGAAGAACTGGAAGTGTACTGGCTGACCAATCACTAGACCGAATTCTTGGCTAGGTACTTGTACGCTTGAACCTTCTTCCATACCAAATGGTGCAACACACAAAGCTTCCATCGGAGGAGCCATACCTGGGATAGCTGGCATCGCGCTTTCAATTCCTACGTAGTAAGAAGAAGCGATACCACCGCGGATACGAACGCCTTGGCCACGACGAACTGCGCCGTAGTATGAAGCGCCACTTGCAACCGCTAGGTCTAAATCTAAACCTGAAAGCTGTTTTGCGAACTCTTCGTCAGCATTGATCAACCATTCGTTGATCGTATCTGAAAGACGATCAGCAAGTAGGTTCGATTTTAGAACACCACCATTGAACAGGATTGCTGTTGGCTTGATGAAGTCTGCCGCTGGCGCTTCTGACCCTTGCGTACCGGGCATACCGGGCATGTTTGCAAACGGGTTGAAATCTTGCTGAGCCGTTTCGCTATTTCCAGAAAGCGCGTTCGCTTGCTTAGAAAGGAATGCGGCAATGTGACGAGTAATACCTGCGTCTTGAGCGTAAGGCAGACCCATTTGAGTCAGTGCGCCACGCGTCTTTTGTACAGGGTGCTCAGTTACAGCAACTTTAGGGAAGAAGCCGTCCACTAATGTTTGTTGAACTTCTTGCTGAGTCAGTTCTGTTTTCAGTGTTGCGCCAAGCAGTTTAGAACCACGGCTTGGAACAACGATAGGCACAGATTGCAGTTCAGCATCGTTAAGCAGTGCTTCTTTCGCATCACGACATGCGTGAGTCATTGCTTGAACCTGCCAAGGAGCCAGTTCTTTGCCTTCTTGCGCCAGTTTCATCTTCAAGCGGTAAGCCAGTGCTAAGTCCATGTTGTCGCCGCCAAGTAGGATATGTTCACCTACTGCGATACGGTTCAGGCTTAGGTTGCCGTCATCTTGTGTTACTTCAACTAACGAAAGGTCGGTTGTACCACCACCGATATCGACAACAAGAACGATGTCACCAACGTTTACTTCATCACGCCATGTGTCGTTGCTGTTATCAATCCAGCTGTACAGAGCCGCTTGTGGCTCTTCAAGAAGCGTTAGGTGAGTGAAACCAACATTACGTGCAGCTTCTGCTGTTAGGTCACGAGCCGCAGGATCAAACGAAGCTGGAACCGTGATCGTTACATCTTGGTCTGCCAGTTTGTGTTCTGGGTTTGCGTGGTTCCATGCGTCTTTAAGATGCTCAAGGTACAATTCAGTTGTCTTAAGCGGAGATACTTTTTCAACTTCTTCAGGGCTGCCTGCAGGAAGGAAAGCATCGCGACGGTTAACACCACCGTGGCATAACCAAGATTTTGCACTTGCTACCAAACGGATAGGGGTTTTAGAACCAAGGTTACGAGCAATTGCACCCACTAGTGCTTTTGGCTCTGAAGACCAAGGAAGAACGCGAGAGCCCGCATTCATTTCATGTTCGTGCGGTTGGTATAGGAACGAGCCAAGTTGGCTGCGAGTTTCTACTGTACCTGGCGCCGTCAGTTGAGGGATTTGCATCACCTCAACGCGAGCGTCTTCATTTGTTGTGTCGATGAAAGACAAAACGCAGTGTGTGGTACCTAAATCGATACCAACACTGAACTTAGGCGCCTGATGTTGCTCTTGAGAAGATGGTTCTTGTGAATGTTCTTGCGATGAAGAATGGTTTTGGTGTTCCATTATAGCTCCACCTCTGCCGGTGCAATTACAGATGCATCGTAGTTTTCAGCAAGCTTAGGCAGGTTCATGTCAGTTGCTTTCCAACCTTTGTGAACTAGTGTGCCGTTGAATGGTGCATTGCCCGTTACGTTGCCAGTTAGGCGAATTTCTTGAGGGTTGAAACCTTCAGCGATAGTGATACGTGTTTCTTCATCTTCAGTGCGGATGTGAGACAGCGTTACGTAATCAGCCAATACTTTTTGACCGCCAGTGTGAATAACACGAGCTGCTGCGCCAACTTCTTCATCAGAGAATGACGTTAGGTCTTCTTTTAAGAAGTCGATAAGGCGCGCTTCTTGCTGCATGATAGACAGTAGCTGCATTGCAGAGTCTGTTGGTGCTGTAGCAAGCTTAGATTCAACTTCTACTACTTTTTCGATCACACGTTCAACTTCTACTACTTTCTCTACTTCGACAATTTTCTCAACTGGCTTTTCAACTTCAACGACCTTTTCTACTGGTTTTTCTACGACTTTCTCAACCACTTTGGTTTTACGAGAAACGGCAATTAACAGTAGTAAAACGCTTGATGCAGTTAGGCCTGCGTGAAGCATATCAAACGTTTGTGGGATTAGGTTCAAATCAACGATCATAGTGATTTCTCTTTAAAATTGATTTAACGGTATATTCGTCGGTTCAAAGGAATATACAGGTTGGAAAGAAACTCATTGGCACTAAGCCGAAACGGTCACTTTCAAGCTATAAATATGGATGGATACTAGCATATTCAAGGCTTAAGAGTGGTATTTAATGTTTTTAATCAAGTGGGTTTTTGGTGTGTTAGCTTGAAATTTAGTCGAGATTCGGTCGAATATTGGTCGTCGATGTGAGGGCAAGGTAAACAATGCCCGTTTTATGTCAGTTTTAAGACTAAACAGAAATGGAGCATGATTCCCTCCCGTTATATACTTTTAACTCATTATAGACTATTTGGAAGCCACATGCCGCACACTACCGACCCACTTACAGGGTTGAAGAGACGAACTCTCCCATTGGTCGTATTTTTGGTCAGTTTTTTGATTACTGTGTTGTGTTTTATATTAGTCGCGTTAAACCAAAACCGCGCGTTAAATATGAATTTGGACAGTTTTGCTAAACACCAAACACTGAGCTTGGAAGCGTTTATCGACAATGATGTGGCCTACATAGGTTCGGGTGCAAACTTCTTCTATTCGAATGATCCTGAAAATTGGGACAAGTTCGATCGATTCGCACAGCAAACCATTAACGGTTCAAAGAGCTTGATTGGCTTGCAGTGGATGCAGAAAGTTACGGCAGATGAGATTGCCGAACATACCGCGAAAATGGAAGCAAAGTATCCGGCTTACCAGTTGTTCACTATCCCTCAACATGAAGAGAAAGCTTATGGCTACATTCTAAATGGAGAGCCAGCTTATATCGCGACTGATATTTACCCAAATACCGAAGCCAATGACAAAGTGATTGGTTTCTACTCTTCTCGTGAACGTTTTAGACTGATCATCGAAAATATTAAGCAGACGCGCCAAGCGAATATCTCGGACAAAGTACGTCTGATTCAAGATGGTCTAACTCAAGATACGCCTAAGACAGGCATGCTGGTTTATCACCCTGTGTTTGAAGGCGAAAGTGATAACCTACTTGGTGTTGTGATTGGCGTGGTTCGTACAACTTACTACTTTGAGAACCTGTTAGCCTCTGCCGTCGGTGATATGGACGTGTACATTCGCGTTACGGATACCGGGTTTGAAGCTGAAGACTCCCCAATTCTATTTGAAACTCAAGGTTATGAGGGAGTAACAGGGCACCATATAACTAAGACAATCGAGTTGACCAACCGAAATTGGAAGATCGATTACAAGATAGATTCCTGCATCTCTTTTTATGGCTACCTTGTGTTGACTGGCATCGCGCTAGTCGGAACAACCATCTCATTGTTGTTAGCGTACATCGTGAATATGCAGATCAGAGAAAAAGAGCGCCTGTATCAAATGCTTGATAAAAGAACAGAAGAGCTTCGTTTTCTAGCCAACCACGACAGCCTGACCGAGGTTTATAACCGACGTGCTTTCAATAAGATGTTAGATAAAGCGATACAGCGAAATGAACCCTTTAGTCTCATCGGATTTGATGTCGACAAGTTCAAAGGCATTAACGACCAATTCGGTCACCCTGCAGGGGATGCTTTACTCATTCATGTAATTAAATTGATTTCAGTGAGCTTGAAAGAGGGGGATAACCTGTTTCGTATAGGTGGAGATGAGTTCTGTATCATTTCTAGTATTACAAACCATGAAGCCCTAGAACGATACTTACAATGTATTCTAAGAACAGTGAGCCAGTCTCATTGTGAGCACAAAGGTCGACAGCTCAGTTGTACTTTGAGTATTGGTGCTGCTATTTACGCTAATGAAAACACGGAAGAGATTCTGCAAAAAACAGACAGTATGCTCTATCAAAGTAAGTCGAATGGCCGAAATCGAGTGACAATTGCAGGCTAAATGAGCACTTGATACAACTAGGGTCGAGTTCTGTATTGGGCTCATGTACAATTTCACAAAATTTTTGACGAGAGAATTAGGCGACGTATGAATCACAATCGAGTTGTGTGTTTCGATTTGGAAATGTGCTGTTGGAGCGAAGACGGTGTGGGAACAACAGGAGAGATCATTGAAGTTGGTCTTGCTGAGATTGATCTAGCATCCGGTACTATCGTGAAGCGAGCACAATACTACGTTAAGCCAGAGAAAGACGAAGTCTCTCTATTCTGTGCCGAGTTAACGGGCATTACACCTCGTAAAATCGAAAAGCAGGGTCGCCCATTAGAGTCTGTCATCAAGTCGATGATTAAGAACTTTGGTGGTCCCAAAAAAATCTACGCAGCGTGGGGACGTGACGACCTCATTTTACACAAAGAGTGTATTGAAAAAGGCATTGAACCTCCGTTTAGCGAGTTCTTAAACATCGCAACGCTTTACCGTGTTCAGAATCGCTTGAAAGACAAACGCATTGGTCACCGCGCTGCTCAAGAAGCCAAAAATATTGAGTGGGAAGGTCGTCAGCACTCGGGTTATGTCGATGCTTATAATCTTGCGAAACTCACATTAACTATGTTGTAGCTAAATTTTTAGCTCCTCTCAGCCCTGTTTAGTCAGCTTTCAGTTTACCGATTCAAAAAAGCGACCGGTTTCTTAACCCGTCGCTTTTATTTATTTCAGTTTCCAATTCATTATTTCAGGCACTAATTTTCGCCTAAAACACTTAACTTACTCTTGATGAAGTCACAGTGGTCGACGTAGAGCAGTTCTGCTGTTTTACGGATCACAGAATCTTCGATAGGGTCAATTTCCCCGTCGGCATGCGCTACTTCCCACATCGCTTTGATTAAGTCGATTCGCACTGGCTGAGATAGGTCTCTGAGTTGCGATGTAAAGTCATACAGCGATACTGATTGCTCTACTTTCGGCTCTGCTTGCGCGAGCAGTACCTTTGCTTGTTCTTCATCTAAATCCAGCAAACGCTGCAGAAGCTGTAGCTTAGCGACTCTTTCTGATTCATTGATCTGATGGTCGGCACCCGCGACTTCACACAACAAACTCGCGATGGCGATATTAGGTGATGTGCCTTGGTTTTTGCTTAGGTCCTGGCCTTCAATCAATTGTTTAAACATTGATGTGAGAGAATTGAACATAACGAGCTCCAGTTAAAATTTGTATCGAGTTCCGTAACGCTGATAGCTATCAACTATAACCATAAGCATAACTATTGGGTCTACAGAGTGTGATCGCAAGCGTCTTTACTAAAAACTGACATTACGGATACGCGAGCGATAAGGAGCATTTTATCAATCGGGCTCTGGGAAACGGGTAATTTTACCGTCGCCACTGAGTGTCGTGATCGATTGCGGTTTCCCATCAGTGTCTAGCCTCAATTCTCCAATCGCACTGCGGTTTGAAAGGCGATAGAAGGTCTGATTGTCAGGGCTTCGCTTTTCGATCTTCAAGCGTTTACGCTTAGTGAAGTAGTTCAAAACTGAGCGAGGGCTGTATAACAGGCGGTCCCATACATCGCAGAATTTAAGCAGCGGAGCAGGGAACTGATTTTTAATACCACTGCAGGTGATTTGATAGATGTTCGGGCTGTTGCGACGATACCTAAGCTTGATGTCATAAGCGAAGGAGTAGTGAACATCGCCAGAAAGTACCACGAAGTTGGTCGGTGTTTTGGTATGGGTAAAGATGCTAATCAGCGTATTAGCACTGCCCGGATGTGCCATCCAGTTTTCAGCGTCAATCACTAATGGCTTGCCGATTGTGGTCGCCATCTTTTGCAGTGTTTCAATAAACTTCACGCCAAACATCGGTGCAGCAGAAACGATCACCACTTTATCTTGATTCATTAACTGATGTTGAAACTCAATCAAGGCTTCCCAGTCCATTAAACCTGAAGGCTTGTTCATGCGTGACTCTGAACGCCAACGACGCGTACGAGTATCCAACACAATGACTTTGGGTGAGGTATCTATTGTGTAATGCCACTCTTCAAAGCGACTCAGCATCTCAATAAAGGCTTGATGCTTGTCTGGCTCGATGTTGCCAATAGAGTGAGTAGTCGCTGCATTGCCGGCTTCATTATGAGTTTGTTTACTAATGCGCGGTTGTTTAGTAATGAGCGGTTGAGCGACAAAAAGCTGTTTTGCTTGCTCGATGAACGTTTCGTCGAAGCTCTCCGGTTTGTTACCCCAACCTTGACACATCCAATAAGCCGCAAGGCCGTTACCAATGACTTGGGTCGCGAACTGGTTTTGGTCGACGGCATGCTCCCAACCCACGGTAAGGTTCCAATCATCCGTCACATCGTGATCATCGAAGATCATGTACGTTGGAATATGCGCGAACAGACGTTGCACTTGCGGTAAGCCAGCAATGAAATCATCCATGATGACGCTTTCATCACGCCATTGTTGCTGCTCAGTCGGTGTTAATTGGCGTCCACCTTGAGTGAAGTTATTCTCAATTAAACGCTCTCGATTGACGCATTGCCACAGTGTCGGAGACCAAACCAATAAGTACATCGCAATAAACTCAGACAGCGTGACCAAGTGGTTTTCACAATCGGTAGAGCTAAAAATCGGCACGCCACGGTTCGGGAATAACTTATCGAGCATGGATTCTGAAGCTGTGTGGTGCGGCAAATAGTGATGACGCTGGTATAAGTGGTATTCACTGTTATACAGAGCGTCACTGTTGTTGATTTGTTTAATTTGCGAGTCAGTCGGTAAGCTTTCGCCTACAAGGCCAAGCAGGTGAATCACTTGTTGAATAGCATCAAGTGTTGGGCCTGCCACATGGTCGGCGTAGATCTGATCGCCGCTCATCATCAGCATGTCGGGTCTTTCATCGACGGTTTGATCGGCCATCTTGTTATCGCCTGCAACTAGGCTGTCTTTGCTTGGATGATGCGGGTTGCGGCAAGAGCCATGAAGAATGTAATCAGCTGAGGTCGATATCTTAAACTCAACGCGAGATTTACCGTTGTAAACAAGGTGAGGGGCGAGCTCTTTTAGTGAACCTGACTCTGTGTGAAAGTCATATTCAAGCAGCGTATTAGTCGGAAACTCACCTTGTAAGCGAATTAGCGTTATCCACGCATGTGTACCGATTTGAATCGAATCATGTTCTTCAAGCGATGAGGTATAAAACGGCTGGTCTTGTGCTGCTTCAGAATCGTCTATTTCTTGAGTATGAAGCTCGGCTCTGCCTGTAAGAGGCGAGCTGGTGGCTAACCAAAGGACTACTTCAGTCGCGGTGGTTTTTCTTAAAATGGGTCCGGCGAGTAACAGGGGAAGAGATGATGTCGTAGAGGGTTTCAATACGGTACCTAAAATCGTTGGTGGCTAGTCGTCGTGGTGTACTTTTGTTTCGATCTTATTTGTGTCTGGCTTTGTGGTTTCAAGCGTTGATGCTTCAAGTTCTACTGAGTCAGATTCTGTTGTTTTAAACTCTGCAATCTCAGGCTCTGCCATTTCAGATTCTGTTGATTCAAGAACTTCGATAACTTCTGAGCTAGAAAGTTCATGGCCCATTAGAAATATTGCCAAAAGGGCATCGGCTTTGGTCTTGGTATCGGAAGGCTCGTCTAATAACAGTTCGAGCTTTTCTCGAATCATAGCAATCTCGTGCTCAACAAAGCCACGGCCTTCTTCATCCCCTTGATTGTCTTCAGGGGCATTATCGAATTCAAGAAATAGCATGTCACCGTCTAGGTTGGTATCCACCAAACGCTCAGGCAACCACGCCTCACCCATAACAATATCTGGATCGGAATCTTTGGGTAAGTGATCTATAATGTTTTGTAATTCGGAGACTTTCACAATACTTTCATTTAACCGAGAATATTCTACATTGTAACGGTCAATGCCGAGCAAACCTAAAAATAGTTAGCCGTCATGGTTAATAAATGTCTAATCAGTAACACAATATTTTTTCAAAGAGTAATTACACAAGAATGAAGCTCAAATATTTACCGACTCTTCCTTCATCTGGATTGGTTTTACTAGGTAGCGCTTTCCTAAGTGGCATTTTCGTAAGTGCTAATGCGTGGGCCGCTGAAGAGCAAGAGTGGGGCATCGCTGCAATGTTCCGTACAGCAAGCATCCCTTATGACACGTCTGGTGGCGACCAATCGGTTAGCTCATTCGTACCGATGCTGTTTTTCAAGAACGATTATGTGTTTATTGACGGTACTGAGATGGGGGCATACCTCTATCAAACTGACGATGAGAAGTGGTCTTTCAATGCTATCTCTCGCATGCGCTTTATTGATATTCCTGCATCTGAGCAGAACGCGATTGAAGGCGATACGGCGGACTTTGGTGCTCAACTGACCTACCAACTTGATGATTATTGGTCTGTCGAGACGGAGTTAATGAGCGACAGTGAATACAACTTCCACGGTAACTTACGAGCTAAAGCCAAGTATGAAACTGGAGATTGGGAGTTTTACCCGAGCGCGACGCTGCGTTATAAAAGTGCTGATTTCAACAGTGAGTATTACTCCGCATCTAATGAAACCATTGGTGCTGGTGTTGACTTAAATGTTGGTGTTGAAACGCGTTACCATGTGGTTTCTAACTTGTACTTATTGGGTTCAACCAGTGTGACTCGATTGGACGATAACGCTTACGATTCTTCGATTGTTGAAGACCGTTATCAGGGGGAATTGTACCTTGGCTTTGGTTTCTTTAACGACAAAGAGAAAGCGCCAAAACCTAAACTGAGCAATGCGCCGTACTTACGTGTCGCACACGGCTGGGGAACGCCATCCAATATTGGCGACATCATGAAGTTCAATCGAGAGAAAGACGAATACAACAACCAGTTGACCTCGTTCTTCTATGGACACCCGTTAACCGATGAGATCTTCGGTTTGCCACTGGATATCTATTTAACCCCAGGTATTGCGCACCACTGGAGTTCAGACGTTCAATCGAGCAGCACCGAATACATTATCGCAATCAAAGCGTATTACACCTTTGATTGGCCAACTCAGTGGCGTGTTGGTGTGGCAGAAGGTATGTCTTACATCGATTCGATTACCTATATCGAAGGCTCTGAGATGGACCGTAAAGGTTACACCGCAAGCCATCTATTGAACTACTTAGACTTCTCATTCGATGTCAACGTTGGCGACTTGATTGGTAAGAATGACTTGAACAACTTATGGTTCGGTTATTCATTGCATCATCGTTCTGCGATCTTTGAAAAATCCTCTCAGTATGGTCGTATCAAAGGCGGCAGTAACTACAACACGGTCTACTTCCAATATGAGTTTTAAGCGCAGTTTTTAACGTTAGCTTTAAACCAGAGTTGACTAAGTACGAATTACATTTGACCGCGCTTTCATAGCTCCTGCGAGTGTTAGCGAGATTAATCAGCCTGATAGCTAAAGGTTTTCCCTTTGCTGTCAGGCTTTTTTGTTTGAGACTTGTGATATAATCGCGCGAGTTTAATAAGTACAAGAATAGGACACGCTTTGACTTCGTCTCCGGAAAAAGCAGATAACAACAAGAATGCAGCACAGCCAAGTTCTTCACAGAGCAAAGCGAAACCAAACCAAGCTGCATCGAAAAAATCTGCTGAACAATCAGCGACAAACAACAAATCATCTCAGAATAGCCCAGCCTCTCTTCGTAAAGCGCTCAACGAATGTATGATGCGCGATCGCTTCCGTTTGAGTAAGCGAATTGCTGGTGCGAGTAAAATTAAGAACGAACAAGCTAAGCACGCTGTCTTTGATGAGATTGCGTTAGACATTGCTAAGTCAATGATGACGGCAACTCAGCGCGCGGCACAGAAACCAACGATTGAATACCCAGAAATTCTCCCGGTTAGCCAAAAGCGCGAAGACATCGCGAAAGCCATCGCTGAAAACCAAGTGGTTATCGTGGCGGGTGAAACGGGTTCGGGTAAAACCACTCAGCTACCAAAAATCTGTTCTGAGCTTGGCCGCGGCCGCTTTGGCTTAATTGGTCACACTCAGCCCCGTCGTCTTGCGGCGCGTTCGGTTGCGAACCGTATTGCTGAAGAGATGGAAACACAGCTGGGTGAGTTCGTTGGTTATAAGGTTCGATTCAACGACCAGATTTCTGACAATACCCAAATCAAACTGATGACCGACGGTATTCTACTGGCGGAGATTCAACACGACCGTTTCTTAAATCAGTACGACACCATCATTATCGATGAAGCGCACGAACGTAGCCTGAACATCGATTTCATCATGGGTTACCTGAAAGAGTTACTGCCAAAGCGTCCTGATCTGAAAGTGATCATCACGTCGGCAACCATCGATCCAGAGCGTTTCTCTAAGCACTTTAACAATGCACCGATCATTGAAGTGTCTGGTCGTACTTACCCAGTTGATACGCGTTACCGCCCATTAGGTGGTGATGAAAGTGATTCAGACCGCGACCAAATCGAAGGCATCTTTGAAGCCGTTGATGAGCTGTGTGATGAAGGCCTTGGCGATATCTTGATCTTCATGAACGGTGAGCGAGAAATTCGTGATACCGCAGATGCATTAAGTAAACGCAACCTTCGTGATACCGAAATTGTCCCGCTTTACGCGCGTCTATCGGCGGGTGAGCAGAACCGTATCTTCCAGTCTCATACTGGTCGACGCATCGTTCTGGCAACCAACGTGGCAGAAACCTCGTTAACCGTTCCGGGCATCAAGTATGTTATCGACCCGGGTACGGCGCGTATTAGCCGCTACAGCTACCGAACTAAAGTACAACGCCTACCGATTGAACCAGTATCTCAAGCGAGTGCTAACCAGCGTAAAGGTCGTTGTGGTCGTGTTGCGGAAGGTATCTGTATTCGTCTGTACTCAGAGGAAGATTTCGAATCACGCCCAGAGTTTACTGACCCAGAAATCCTTCGTACTAACCTAGCGTCTGTAATTCTTCAGATGACAGCGCTTGGTCTAGGCGACATTCAAGCGTTCCCATTTGTTGAAGCGCCGGATAAGCGCAACATTCAAGACGGTGTAAGGCTGCTTGAAGAGCTTGGTGCGATCGCCACCGTTGAACCGTCAGCGAACAAAAACAAGAACCACGGCGACGACAAGAAGAAGCTAACCGCGATTGGTCGTAAGCTGGCAAAACTGCCTATCGATCCACGTTTAGCGCGTATGGTAATTGAAGCGCCACGTAACCGATGCCTACACGAAGTGATGGTGATCGCGTCTGCGTTGTCGATTCAAGATCCGCGTGAGCGTCCATCAGATAAGCAACAATCGTCTGATGACAAGCACAAGCGTTTCTTCGATAAAGAGTCTGACTTCATCACGTTTGTGAACTTATGGGATTACATCAAGCAGCAGCAAAAAGCATTGTCGAGTAACCAGTTCCGCAAACAGTGTAAGCAAGATTACCTCAACTATTTACGTATCCGTGAATGGCAAGATGTGTACTTCCAAATTCACCAAGCAATGCGTGAACTGGATACTAAGTTGAATACAGAACCGGGCAGCTACGATGGCATTCACATGTCACTGCTATCAGGTCTGCTTTCGCACATCGGTATGAAAGACCAAGAGAAGAATGAGTATCAAGGTGCACGTAATGCACGCTTCCACATCTTCCCTGCGTCTGGCCTATTTAAGAAACAGCCTAAGTGGATCATGTCTGCGGAGCTGGTAGAAACCTCAAAACTTTGGGGCCGTGTTATCGCGAAGATTCAACCTGAATGGATTGAACCGCTAGCGAAACACCTGATTAAACGCAGTTACAGCGAACCACATTGGTCGAAGAAACAAGCAGCGGTAATGGCACACGAAAAAGTGATGCTTTACGGAATCCCAATCGTACCTAAGCGCCTTGTGAACTACGGCGCGATTGATGCAACCGTCAGCCGTGAGTTGTTTGTACGTAGTGCATTAGTAGAAGGTGAGTGGGAAACCAAACACGCTTTCTTCAAGCAGAACCGTAAGCTTCTACAAGAAGTCGAAGAGCTTGAGCATAAATCGCGTCGTCGCGACATCTTGATCGATGATGATGAACTGTTCGACTTCTATGATCAACGTGTTGGCGAAGAGGCAGTGTCAGGCCGTCATTTTGATACGTGGTGGAAGAAGACCAGTCAGAAAACTCCTGAGCTGCTTAACTTTGAAAAGTCGATGCTGTTCCGAGGCGATGCTAGCCACGTTACTGATTTGGATTATCCGAACTTCTGGCACCAAAACGGTATTAAGTTGAAACTGAGCTACCAATTTGAACCAGGTGACGACAACGATGGTGTAACGGTACACATTCCGCTGCCTATCTTGAACCAAATTGACCAAAACGGTTTTGATTGGCAGATCCCAGGCCTGCGTCAGGAACTGGTGATTAGCCTAATTAAGTCACTACCTAAAACGCTACGCCGTAACTTTGTACCTGCGCCAAACTACGCAGATGCATTCTTGGCACGTGTGACACCGCTTGAAGCACCGTTACTGGATTCTCTTGAGAAAGAGCTACGCCGCATGACGGGTGTGGAAGTGGTACGTGATGACTGGAAGTTAGACCAGATTCCAGAGCACTTAAAGGTAACATTCCGCGCTGTAGATCATCGCAAGCGTAAGCTGAAAGAACAGAAAGATCTGCATGAGTTGAAAGAGAGCCTGAAAGACAAGGTTCAAGAAACGCTTTCTAAAGTGGCAGACGACGATATCGAGCAGCAGAACCTGCACACGTGGAGCTTTGGTGAATTACCAAAAGTCTACCAACAGAAACGTGGTGGCTACGATGTTAAAGCCTTCCCTGCGTTGGTGGATACCAAAGACAGCGTAGAGATCAAACTGTTCGAAACCGAGCAAGAGCAGATCTCGGCAATGAAATCGGGCCAACGTCGTTTAATCCTGTTGAACGTGCCATCGCCGATCAAATATTTGCACTCTAACTTGCCGAACAAATCGAAACTTGGCTTGTACTTCAACCCATACGGACAGGTACTTGATTTAATCGATGACTGTATCGCTTGTGGTATTGATAAGCTGATTGAAGAGAAGGGCGGTTTGGTTTGGGAACCAGAGCAGTTTGAAGCACTGAAAGAGCACGTACGTGCAGAGTTGGGTGATACGGTAGTTGAGATTGCTCAACAGGTTGAAACCATCTTAACCACGGCATTCAGCATCAGTAAGAAGCTAAAAGGCCGTGTCGATCTTTCTATGGCATTCGCACTTTCTGACATAAAAGCTCAAGTAGAAGGTTTGATTTTTAAGGGGTTTGCCACAGAATGTGGGTGGAAACGCCTGCCGGATATTCTACGCTATATGAGAGCGATTGAACGCCGCATGGAAAAACTGCCAATTGACCCGAATAAAGATCGTCTTCACATGATCAAAGTTGAGTCAGTAATGAATGATTACAAAGAACTGCTGAATAAAATTCCAAAAGGGATCGCGGTTCCAGAAAATGTAAAAGAGGTGCGTTGGATGATAGAAGAGCTTCGTGTAAGCTTCTTCGCACAGCAGCTCGGTACGCCTTACCCAGTATCAGATAAGCGTGTTAAAAACGCGATTGATGCTTGCTAAAGGAATAAAGCTAGACGCAATGGCAAGGTTTGGGTATAAATCTTGCTTATTGCATTACTAATTGAATAGTTATTACATACAGGGCGACTTGGTGGCAATTTATTACCACTCAAGGCCTGCCACTAGGACGAAAAAGGTCGAATATGAAAAAAACGTTATTGGCACTAGCACTACTAGGTGCATCTTCAACAGCAATGGCTGATTCTTGGTTGTACGGCGGTGTAATGGGTGGTCAAAACTCATTCGCTGGTGAAGATGAAAACGCGGTGGGCATCCACGTAGGTACAGGTATCCTTCCACTAATCGGTGTTGAAGCGGGTTACTGGGATCTAGGTTCTTTCGGCAGCGTTAATTACGGCAACCGCGATCTTAAGAATTTAGACGCAAGCACTGCTTACCTAGCGATTAAACCAAGCATCGATTTTGGTCCTCTTCACGTATACGCGAAGGGTGGTCTTCACTCTTACGAGCTTAAAGCTGATGGCTTCAAGCAAGACGATGTTGATATCATGTACGGTGTAGGCGCTGAATACTTCATCTTTGGTCCACTATCTGTAGGCGCTAGCTACCAAAACTTCAAAATGAAAGATGACGACTCTGGCGTATTCACGCTAAACGCAACTATCCACCTACTGTAATTACTTGCAGTCAGTGACAGACGTACCGTTGGTCACGGATATTTGTAGAGTTCGTAAGAATTCGTAAAAAATGCCAGCTTGATAGCTGGCATTTTTGTATCTGTTAACCGTGTAATCGCTACTCTGTTTTCTTATAACAGATAGCAAGCGGATGGTTACTTTTTACTGTTCAGAATACGCTGAATTCTTGGGTTAATCGCTTTACCGTGTTTACTTTCGTACTCTTCACGTTTTAAATCGTTCAGGTTCTTTACAGAGTTAGCGGCAAGAAGGAATTCTGGTAACTCAGTTTCAAGCATGCCTTTCTCATCTAAACGTTTCGCTTCCAAGTAATACTTCTTGAACAGGCCATCGAGTTTGTTTTCAGCCGTGCGCTTTAAATCGTACAGTTTATTCTGGATTAACCATTGTTCAATCTTATTATCTGCAGAGCGTGACAACACTCGAATACGGCTATCCAACAACTCCTCTTCAGTCAAAGAATCTTTCAGGATCCAAAGCTCACCCATTTGCGGCGGCCAACTGTTGCCAAGTTGAATACGTTCATGACAGTGCATTAGCACGCGGTTAAGGCCGTCTGAATCGACTGAGTTGGCAAACTCAATGAACTTACCGCTTGGCTCACTACCGTACTGATATTCCCACTGCGTTTCGTACACGCTCAAGAAAGAGCCGAACACGTGAATACACCAATCGGTTAGTTCCAGCTCTGCAGGATCTTGATCAACAACAGGTACTTGTTGAGACGCACCAGAATCCGCAGCTTGTGCAGCCGCTACTTTCACTTCGGTACTTTGCGCTTCAATCACTTCAGGTACTAATGGACCTGTAGCGTCAGGTACAAAAGGTTGAGCTGGCTCAGAAGGTTGGCTTTTTGCCTTTTTGAATGAGCTGCTGCCTGAAGCGTTCAGATGGGCTAAGCTTTTGTCTATACCCATTTCCTTGAGCTTGTCCTGCATTTCCTGAATATTGAGAGGTCTTCTGCTGTTGTTGTCTTTCATTTTGCTTCTCGTTAACTAGCCAGTACTGCAGCTTGGATTCAATCCGAGATAATGGCATTAATTCATTGGCTTTGGCTTTATACCAGAGGACAAATTTCTTCCATACTAAACTATGGTCACCGGTCAAACCGGAGAATTTAAACGCACGTTCTGCCCATGATGGTATCTCTTCTTCGTTGAGATCATGAGTAGAGACGGTGTTGCTGTTCATTGAGCCTCGACCTTGTGGGCGAGGGGCCTGCTGCATGTGTTGCATTGGTGCCGGAGCAGGCTGAAACTTAGGTGCAGGTGCAGGTGCAGGTGCAGGTGCAGGTGCCGTAGAGTAGACCGGAATACTATTGGTCGGTTGAACCTCAACGTGCGCCGCAGTTTGCTCTTGCTCAATGAGCATTTTGAAAACGTGAATCTCTTTTTTATCCCGATAATCTACTTTTACCTTATCGAGAAAACCTTGGTCGACTAAACACTTAAGACAGTCGGCTAAACCAAACGTAGAGAGAGCACAAAGTTGACCTGCTGTTTGTAGGCACACATTGGTGTAGCCGAATTCGTCAGCACCGTCTGCAAGCATCAATAAAACCAGCTTTTCTGCAGGGCTAAAAGTATTCACTTGCCAAGCTAAATAAGAATATTTGGCGCTCAATATCGTGTTCTCAAAAAAGGTAAGTCGTTGTCACTATTGTAAGTCACCCCTTACCGAATTTATAGCAACTTAACAGAAAACGGCATTAGTAAGCCAAATATTGACCATAAGGAGACGTCTGCCCCATAAAGTAAGCCTACAGTCATTCATTCTTGTGGTTTAAGCTAGGAATCATTGGGCATGAAAACGCATAGCAGCTTAAAGTGCCGACATTCTTTGTTAGGTTAAGAATGCCCAATTCGCGTCCACATTCTGTTGGTCACAATACAGGTCTTCTTTTAAAGTCTTCTCTTTAGGTCAACTATTGATGATTTTCTTAGCTATATCCCATTTATTCTCTTTCCATTCACAAAATGTATTTAATTTACAAAACCCCTTGATATGATCAATATTTGCGCTATTATGACGATAAGTCAGAAATGACGAAGCGTCACAAAATGGTTAACTACATGAATTTACTATTCGTGTTAATATATTGGATAGGAGTGTTTTAAATACTGGCGAAGCTTAGATAACGGCTAAGCTCATATACGGACTAAAAAATTATGTTTGGCTTTGGTTGTAAAGGCGATAAACAAGGTATCTTTGGTTGCAAAGGCGTGTTGTCTAAAAAGCAGCAGTCTATTGCAGACCGAGAAGTAGAGTTGATGTTGTTAGCAAAAGATCTGGTTCGAGAACAAGGTTTCGGAAACCTCACGATGGACAAGCTAACGGCAGCGAGCTCTTATTCTAAAGGTACGATATACAATCACTTTTGCAGCAAAGAAGACGTCGTTTTAGCGTTATGTATTCACTCTCTCAAGACAGAAGCAATGATGTTTGCTCGCTCTGGAGAGTTTGAAGGCAACACACGTGAAAAGATCGTCGCATTGCACGTTGCTTACCGAATCTATGCTCGCATGGAACCGGTACTATCAACCTGTGCGATCATGGCTAAAAGCCCGTGGGTACTAGAGAAAGCGTCTAGTGCACGCGTCGCCGAGATGAATGAACTGGAAGAGTTGGTGATTGAACAATGCGACTCTATGGTTAACCAAGCGGTAGAAGCGGGTGACCTAAAGTTCTCTTCTGGCGTTGGCTCAGATGCCATCGTTTTTGCTAACTGGTCAATCGCATTTGGTTCAAATGCTTTGTCACAGAATGCATCAAACAGTCATTGTATTAAGCGGTTACAAGACCCGTATTCAGTATTACACAACGCGAACATGATTCTAGACGGCCTCAATTGGCAGCCCCTTTCTAGTGACTGGGATTACCGCAAAACTTGGCGTCGTGTAGAACAAGAACTGTTCAGTGAAGAAGTCGCTTACTTAGAGTCAGTAGGTCGATAAGCTTCAACTAAGCCCACCTATGTGGGTTTATTAATAACCATTAGTGACGATTCGTCATAAATTTAAGTTTAGCCTAGTGTGGTTTTGGTTTTCTTGAGTGTTTGACTAAGCATTGTGTCTTTTGTCAGCTTCGGCTGGCTTTTTATGACACAAATATGACGAATCGTCACAAATGGAGACTGTGATGAAACATGACAGCCAGAAGCCCACGTTCGATCAGCAAAACCGAGATAACCCTAATGCCGATAGCGCAAACACAGATCTAAACAGTTGGCACTCAATACCTACCAAGCGTTCGTTTATCGTTCTGCTGGTGGTGTTTTCAATCATCATTCTCTCTGCATTAGGGGCTAAGAACCTCTACTTTAGAGGGGACTACAACATCTTCTTCGAAGGCACCAACAAGCAGTTGATGGCGTTCGATGAAATCCAAACCACCTTTGCAAAAACCGACAACCTTGCGATTGTTGTCGCACCTGAAGATGGCAATGTCTTCACCCCTGAAACTCTCACCCTGATTCAAAATCTCACGGTTGATGCGTGGCAGATCCCGTATTCAAGCCGTGTCGATTCCCTTGCTAATTATCAGCACACCGAAGCCATTGAAGATGATCTTTTGGTAGAAGACTTGCTGTATGAAGAGTACGAACACACACCAGAACGCATCGCCAAAGTAAAACAGATCGCCCTTAACGAGCCGTTGCTTAAGAATGCCTTGGTGTCGGCCTCTGGCGATGTGACGATTGTGAACGTCACCGTGCAACTGCCAGAAGTGGACAAAACCGCAGAAGTGCAAGAGGTGATTGCGGCAATCAATACCATGATCGGCAAGTACCAAGCTCAGTATCCTAATGTCGAATTCCATAAAGCGGGCATCATAGCCATGAACAACGCGTTTATGACTTCGGCTCAAGAAGACAGCTCAACGCTCGTTCCCTTAATGCTGTTGGTGGTACTGGTGTTCCTGACCTTTATGCTGCGCTCGTTCTTTAGTGTGGTGGCGACGCTCATTGTGATCATCTCTTCGATTGTTGCCACCATGGGATTGTCTGGTTGGGCAGGGATGTTCTTGAGTACCGCAACCGTGAATGTGCCAACCTTGGTTTTAACTTTGGCGGTGGCTGATTGTGTTCACGTGATTGTGACCATGAGACAAGCGATGCAGCGCGGTATGGAGAAAGCACAAGCCATTCAATACAGCATCAAGCTCAATGCGATGCCGATTCTGATCACCTCGGTGACCACTGCGATTGGTTTCCTGATGATGAACATGTCGGACTCACCAGTGCTGCGTGATTTCGGTAACTTATCGGCACTGGGTGTACTTATTGCGTGCTTCTTGTCTGTGACTATGTTGCCAGCGTTGCTAAAACTGCTGCCAGTCAAACGTCTACCTGCCAACCCTAAGGCGGCAGACAAAGTCACCTTCATGGATAAGCTGGGCGATTTTGTCGTAACTAACCGTAAAGCACTGCTGCCGATTTCTACGCTAGTGATTGTTGGCGCTGCCGCGTTAATTCCGCTCAACAAAGTCAACGATGAATCGGTGAAGTATTTCGATACCTCAAGTGAATTCAGACAAGCGGCCGACTTCATGGAAGAGACCGTAAGCGGCATGACAACCCTCAGTATCGCAGTGAAAACTAACGAGTCTCAAGCGATTGCTGATCCTGTGTTCTTGCAAGCGATTGGTGACTTTACTGAGTGGCTACGTGTTCAACCAGAAACCGACCATGTCGCCACGCTTTCTGATGTTTACATGCGTTTGAACAAGAATATGCATGCCGACGACGACAGCTACTACAAGCTACCGCTGAACCGTGAACTTGCCGCGCAATATCTGCTGCTTTACGAAATGTCTCTGCCGTACGGCTTGGACTTGAACAACCAGATCAACGTCGATAAATCATCGATCAAAATGGTACTCACCGTCGATAACCTTGGCAGCGTTGAGCTAGTCGAACTCGAAGAGCGCATTTACTCATGGTTTGCAGCCAATGCACCGCAATATGAAGTGGTGGCTTCGAGCCCGTCACTGATGTTTGCTCATATTGGCGAAACCAACATGGCGAGCATGCTATCAACTTTGCCTATCACCCTAGTGCTTATCTCTGGCTTGATGATCTTTGCATTGCGCTCGGTTCGCTTAGGCATGATCAGCCTAGTGCCCAACATTGCGCCTGCGATCATTGGCTTTGGTTTATGGGCGCTTATCTCAGGTGAAATCAACCTAGGTTTGTCAGTCGTGGTCACGCTCACGTTGGGTATCGTGGTTGATGATGCGGTGCACTTCTTGAGTAAATACCAGCGCGCAAGAATCGAAGGGAAATCAGCAGAAGAAGCGGTTCGATACGCTTTCCACACCGTAGGTCGCGCTTTGTGGATCACCACTGTTGTGCTAGTGGCCGGTTTCTCTGTACTGGCGATGTCGAGCTTCAGACTCAACTCCGACATGGGCTTACTCAGCGCGATTGTGATTTTCATTGCGCTGGTGGTCGATTTCATCTTGCTACCAAGCTTACTGATGATCTTCGACAAACAGACCCACTATTCAGCTAAAACTCAGCACGAATCAAAGCCAGATACCAAGTCGCAGCCTAGATCGACAGCCGAACTGACTACTTCGACCAAATAAGGAAACGTCGGCCTGCTGCGGTGGGCTGACTCAAGGAGATATTTATGAAAAGCGTTAAACAAACATTCGCTACTACATTACTTACTGTTAGCTCGTTGGCACTGAGCACATTCGCCGCTTTCCCAGCATTAGCAGACCCAGCGAAAGGCTTAGAAATTGCCGAACAACGCAAAGCGGTCGATGTCGGGTGGGGCGATTCTGTCGCAACCATGGAAATGCTACTTCGCAACAAGCAGGGCGAAAGCAGTACACGTCTGATGCGATTGAAATCTTTGGAAGTCGATGACGATGGCGACAAAGGCTTAACCATTTTTGATGAACCACGCGACGTAAAAGGCACGGCTTTCCTAAACCATTCGCACATCACCAAATCCGATGACCAGTGGTTGTATCTTCCTGCACTCAAGCGTGTAAAACGCATCTCTTCACGCAACAAATCTGGCCCGTTTATGGGCAGTGAATTTGCGTATGAGGACTTAAGCTCGTTTGAACTTGAAAAGTACACCTTCAACTACATTGAAGACGCGAAACTGGAAGGCGTAGACACCTTTGTTTTAGAGCAAGTACCGACCGATAAAAACTCAGGCTACACCATGCAAAAGGTATGGCTAGACCAACAGCACTACCGCCCAATGAAAGTCGAGTTTTACGACCGCAAAGGCGCACTGCTTAAAACTCTATCGTTCCAAGATTACAAACAGTACCTAAACCAATACTGGCGCGCACACACCATGGCGATGCAAAACCATCAAACAGGCAAAAGCACCGTATTAACCACGACAGATTTAGTGTTCCAGACCGGTCTTAAAGACAAGGATTTCCAAAAGAACACACTAAAACGTGCGAAATAAGGCAGGAATATGAAAAGGATTGTGGCAACAGGAACCCAATTATCCTTAACCTTGGCGGCGACCGTCGGGCTTATGCAGGTGTCGTTGCCTTGTGTGGCGGCAGGCTTTAGTCCTGATATCGCAGGGCAGGTTAACCTTGAACATAGGCAGTTCTTTAGCGACGGCTTACAAGGGCAAGACAAAGGACAAAGCTCACTGGTGTTGCAGCCAGAGTTTTACTGGGAGCAACAAGAGGGCAACGGCAGCATTACCTTCACCCCGTTTTATCGCCTAGACAGTGAAGACGATGAACGAACTCATGGTGATATTCGCGAAGCCTTGTATTTAACCTATTGGGATGATTACGAACTGCGAGCGGGTGTTGGAAAGGTATTTTGGGGCGTAACCGAATCGGCGCATTTAGTGGATGTGGTAAACCAGACCGATGCCATTGAATCGGTCGATGGCGAATCCAAGTTAGGTCAGCCTATGGTGCACTTCACCTCGATAAAAGAGTGGGGCACCATAGACGCCATGTTACTGCCGTATTTTCGTGAGCGTACCTTCGCAGGCGAAGACGGTCGATTAAGGCCAACCGTGCCAGTATCGGACCATGCGCTTTACGAATCTTCACGAGAAGAAAAACACGTTGATGTGGCATTGCGTTACAGCCAAATGTACGGTGATTGGGATGTCGGTTTAAGCTACTTAGGCGGCACAAACCGCGACCCTTATTACCGTGTGGAAGGCAATCAACTCAAGCCATACTACGCCCAAATGCAACACTTCGGATTGGATGTTCAAGGCATTATCGGTGACTGGTTATGGAAGCTGGAAAGCATTTATCGCGACAGCTACGACAACCATACCGGCGTGGCGACAGGCTTTGAATACACTTGGGTTGGAGCGCTTGAATCGTATTGGGACATCGGCTTCATTGCGGAATACTTGTATGACAGCCGAGGCAACAATGCCCAAACCATCGGCCAAAACGATGTGTTCCTTGGCGCCCGTTTCGCCTTGAATGATGAAGACGGAACCGAAGTGCTTACAGGCATCACACAAGACTTAGATAACAGCGATGTCTACAGTGCAAAGCTGGAAGCCTCAAGCCGCATCAACAACAATCTCAAGTGGCGACTGAATGCTTGGTTGTTTGAGAACGAAACCCCAGAAGACTTGTTGTTCTTCGCACGCAAGGATGACTTTGTTGAGATGGCGTTGGAATATTATTTCTAGTGTTAGCTTCGTGGGGCGTTCCTGTTGGGGGGGACGTCTCAAATTTAAGATGAGCCATATTTAGAATGTTCAAAGTCGTCTTTTTATAAAGTGGATCAAACAATCGAATAAACCTACAGGTAAAATGGTTATATTTTTTCAGTATCTATAACCTCCGAATATGCATGTAAATCGTGCTGGTGGTATCGGCCTTAAGGGATTTATGAATTCATTTAATTGGGATAAAAACTTTGAAACAGGCATTGGTGTTGTAGATGAACAGCATCAATATCTTGTTGGTATTATCAACCACTACGGAAATCTGTTGTCAGAGAACACTATCTCTATCGACGACATAAACGTCGCTTTACTCGATCTCACATGCTATGCCGAATTTCACTTTAAAGAAGAAGAATCTTTGATGAGAGATTGCGGTGTGTATGAGCGACACATTGAAGAGCATATCAAAGTGCATCGTGTATTTATGCAAGATATCTACAGTATGCAAGCTTTCATCATGGAAGAAGATCAGTCGTCAGCACGGCAGTTACTTGATTTATTGATCCACTGGCTTGCTTACCACATCCTCGGCATCGACCAAAACATGGCGCGACAAATGACCGCGATAGAAGAGGGCGCGACACCTCTGCAAGCCTTTGAAGCGGAAGAAAAGCAGCAAGATTCTGCGACTGTCCCGCTGTTGGCTGCGCTTAACGGCCTGTTTGAACAAGTCTCTGAACGAAACAAACAGTTGTTACGCTTCAACCAGTTACTCGAAGATAAAGTTGAGGAACGTACGGCAGAATTAAAACGAGCGAATAAGAGACTTGAAGAACTGTCATTAACCGACTCTCTTACTAATTTGCATAACCGTCGTAGTGCTTTTAAACAGTTAGCGCTGCATTGGCAAGACTCCAAAGAACTGGGCATGCCTTTAGTGTGTATTATGATTGATGCCGACCACTTCAAGCGCATTAATGACACCAGCGGCCATGATGCAGGCGACTTGGTGCTACAAACCCTCTCGCGTGAACTGAAAAACACGTTCCGTAATGATGATATTGTTTGCCGGTTAGGTGGCGATGAGTTCTTGGTTATTTGCCCAAACACCGACCTTAAAGGTGGGATGTACATCGCGGAAACCGCTCGACAGAAAGTGTCTGAATTAGAGGTTGAAACCAGTCATCAAGTTTGGATTGGCAGTATTAGTGTCGGTGTCGCTGAAATGACCCAAGAATTCGAAACCATGAACGAATTGATTAAAGCGGCGGATGAGTCCGTCTATTTAGCAAAAAACGCAGGGAAGAACAGCGTTTGTTCTATTCAGATCTAGCCTTCAGGTCATTTCCAAATTAAGAAGTGGAACCTGTAATTGTTCCACTTCTTCCTACTCCTCATTAATATCCTGTTAAATTTGCCGTGTTTTTAGGCAATAACTTGTTCTTTTAGCGATTCAATTTGGCATTGGTTGCGTGTTTGATTACTATGTGTAGCTATCTAAAAAACTAATCATCCGATACGGACACTACCAACTGGTAGATGAGGAAATGATGCAACATCTAGAAGAGATCATTGCTAATGCAACGACTGCTATTGATACAGCAGATTCGTTAGTCGCACTTGATGAAGTGCGAGTTCAGTATTTAGGTAAGAAGGGTGAACTCACTCTTCAACTACAAAGCCTAGGTAAACTTCCACCTGAAGAGCGTCGCACTGCTGGTCAAGAGATCAACAAAGCGAAAGGTGCTGTTCAACAAGCGATCGCAGCTCGCAAAGACGCACTACAACGTGCAGAGCTTGAAGCGAAACTAGCTGAAGAAACTATCGATGTGAGCCTACCAGGTCGTCGCATTGAGAACGGTGGTCTTCACCCAGTTACTCGCACAGTTGAGCGTATCGAACAGTTCTTTGGTGAGCTTGGCTTTAGCACTGAGTCTGGCCCTGAGATCGAAGATGCATTCCACAACTTTGATGCACTAAACATCGCAGACGATCACCCAGCTCGTACTGATCACGATACTTTCTTCTTCAACCCTGATCTAATGCTACGTACGCACACTTCTGGTGTTCAAATCCGTACGATGGAAAACGGCAAACCGCCATTCCGCTTCATTGCTCCGGGTCGTGTTTACCGTAACGACTACGATCAAACTCACACGCCAATGTTCCACCAAGTGGAAGGTATGTTAGTTGATGAGAACGTAAACTTCGCACAACTTAAAGGCATTCTTAACGATTTCCTTTGTAACTTCTTTGAAGAAGAAGTTGAAGTGCGTTTCCGTCCTTCATTCTTCCCGTTCACAGAGCCTTCAGCTGAAGTTGACGTGAAACGTAAAGATGGCAAATGGCTAGAAGTTCTAGGCTGTGGCATGGTTCACCCTAACGTACTTCGCTCTGTTGGCATCGACCCTGAGAAATACTCTGGTTTTGCATTCGGTATGGGTGTAGAGCGTCTAACGATGCTTCGTTACGGCGTAAATGACCTTCGTGCGTTCTTCGAGAACGACCTTCGTTTCCTTAAACAATTCAAGTAATCCGGGGCAGTCGAAACTATGAAATTCAGTGAATCTTGGCTACGCGAGTGGGTTAAACCTGCAATTAACAGCGAAGAGCTAGCTCACCAAATCACTATGGCTGGTTTGGAAGTTGACGATGTAGAACCTGTTGCTGGTGAATTCACCGGCGTTAAAGTAGGTAAAGTGGTTGAGTGCGGTCAGCACCCAGACGCAGACAAACTACAAGTAACTAAAATTGATATCGGCGAAGAAGAGCTGTTAGACATCGTATGTGGTGCATCTAACTGTCGTCTTGGCCTAACTGTAGCAGTAGCAACAGTTGGCGCAGTACTGCCTGGTAACTTCAAAATCAAGAAAGCAAAACTACGTGGCGTTCCATCGCACGGCATGCTTTGTTCTTTCTCTGAGCTAGGTATCGACGTAGAGTCTGACGGCATCCTTGAGCTGCCAGAAGGCACAACGCTAGGTATGGACGTACGTGAGCTTCTTGAGCTTAACGACGTAACTATCGATGTAGACTTAACAGCAAACCGCGCAGACTGCTTCAGCATCCGTGGCCTTGCTCGTGAAGTTGGCGTACTAAACCGCGCAGACGTTACAGAGCCAACAGTTGACGCTGTTGCAACAAGCATTGAAGACACAGTATCTGTTGAAATCAAAGCAACTGATGCTTGTCCACGTTACCTTGGCCGTGTGGTTAAGAACGTAAACGTGAAAGCGGAATCTCCAATCTGGATGCAAGAAAAACTGCGTCGTTGTGGTATCCGTTCAATCGACCCAGTTGTAGACATCACAA
Source organism: Vibrio sp. 10N.261.55.C5 (assembly GCF_041470505.1). Taxonomy (NCBI): domain Bacteria; kingdom Pseudomonadati; phylum Pseudomonadota; class Gammaproteobacteria; order Vibrionales; family Vibrionaceae; genus Vibrio; species Vibrio sp. 10N.261.55.C5. The sequence continues at coordinate 18,015 of NZ_JBFRMS010000035.1, read as the reverse complement.
ACTACGTGATGCTAGAGCAAGGCCAACCAATGCACGCATTTGATCTCGCTAAGATCGAAGGCGGTATCGTGGTTCGTCTAGCAGAGCAGGGCGAAAAGCTAACACTTCTAGATGGCAACGAAGCTGAACTAAACAGCAACACGCTTGTTATCGCTGACCAAAACAAAGCACTAGCAATCGCTGGTATCTTTGGCGGTCAAGATTCAGGTGTTACTACTGAAACGACAGACGTACTTCTTGAAGCAGCATTCTTCGCACCGGATCACATCCGTGGTCGCGCACGTGCTTACGGCCTTCACACTGATTCTTCTCTACGTTTCGAACGTGGTGTTGATTCAACGCTACAAGCAGCAGCTATGGAGCGTGCAACACAGCTTCTAGTTGAAATCTGTGGTGGTGAAGTTGCGCCAGTAAACGGCAGCGAATCTGAAGCCTCACTTCCTAAAGCAAACGTAGTTGCTCTACGTCGCGCTAAGCTAGATAGCCTACTAGGTCACGAAATCCCATCTACAGACGTGGTAGAAATCCTAACTCGTCTAGGTTGTGAAGTGGAAACTACGGACGCAGGTTGGACGGCAAAGTCTCCATCTTGGCGTTTTGATATCGCAATCGAGCAAGACCTAATTGAAGAAGTAGGTCGTATCTACGGTTACGATAACATTCCAAACCAAGCGCCTAAAGCGGCACTTAAAATGAATGACCACAAAGAAGCTGACCAACCGCTTAAGCGCGTTCGTGACCTTCTTGTAGACCGTGGCTACCACGAAGCAATCACATACAGCTTCGTAGAACCAGAACAGCAAAAGCTTGTTGTACCTGGTGTTGAGCCGCTAATCCTGCCATTCCCAATCTCTGCGGACATGTCAGCAATGCGTCTTGGCCTAATCCAAGGTCTTCTAAACACAGTGGTTCACAACCAGAAGCGTCAACAGTCTCGCGTTCGTCTATTCGAATCAGGCCTACGTTTCATCCCTGAAGCAACGGCTGAAAACGGCATGCGCCAAGAAATGATGCTTGCGGGCGTTATCTCTGGTACTCGTGGCGAAGAGCACTGGGACATTGCAACTAACACTGTAGATTTCTTCGATCTTAAAGGTGACCTAGAAGCAGTTCTTGAGCTTTCTGCAAACGAAATCGCATACAGCTTCAAAGCAGCGAAGCACCCAGCGCTTCACCCAGGTCAAACTGCGGCTATCGTAGTAGACGGCAAAGAAGTGGGTATCATTGGTACTGTTCACCCAGAACTAGAGCGTAAGTTTGGTCTTAACGGCCGTACTATCGTATTCGAAATCGAATGGGCAGCTATCAACACTCGCGTGCTTCCAGAAGCAGTAGCCGTATCTAAGTTCCCTGCAAACCGTCGTGATATCGCAGTAGTTGTTGACGAAGCAGTCGCTTCTGGCGACATCGTAGAAGCGTGTATCGCTGCTGGTGGCGAATTCCTAACAGGCGCTAAACTGTTCGACGTATACGTTGGTCAAGGTGTTGAAGAAGGTAAGAAGAGCCTAGCTATCGCACTTAGCCTACAGTCTGTAGAGCGCACACTTGAAGATGCAGACATCGCTGGTTCAGTAGATGCTATCGTAGCTTCAATCTCAGAGAAATTCGGCGCAGCACTTCGCGACTAATCTCTTCTGATAGATAGAAAAATCAAAGGCCTCGCATTGCGAGGCCTTTTTGTTGCTATGAGTGAGAGCAAAATAAAATGCTGATTGAAAATTGAACAAAACCTATTTATACGGTCTGTTTAATCAGGTGTGTTCGGATGATACTTCGCTTTGTATAGAACTATAGGAGTGTGTTTATCATCTAGTTGAGTAACAAATCCATCGTATTCCCCTCTTTATATCGATAAAACAAACCTAAAGATGGAAATCCTAACCTAATATAAGTATTATCAAATTGTTATTTACATAATTTCATATTGAAGTTTTGTCATGTTCAATTTCTGAAGTGAAAAAATGAAGCAAAACATTTTTAGAATCTTGTTTAAGCTAACCCAAAAGCAACCGTGGCTCGAAGATAAAGACGATGATTTACAACAACTTCTTTTTTCAGACTGTAAAACGGATGAAGAACGTGAGCTGATTCTTGAATTACTTGAAAGATTTACACATGTTTCACATAAAAAATTTAGTGCTCTAATCAATGAACTAGTTGAAGATATTGTTACTGAGCCCACCTTGACCGATGATACGACCCAAATTGTAGCGATGACAGGAGACTACAATACAGATAGTGCTCAATTTGTACTTTACTCTCTTAAGCCTATATTTGAAAAATTAAAGTGGAGACAACACATTACTGTCACTAATTTTCAAAAGTCGTTGAAGCAGTATAAAAAGTTGGGCTGTGTACACTCAAATATTATACTCGTTGACGAATTTGTAGGAAGCGGAAAAACTATAGTCGGTAGAGTTAGGACGCTTGAAAAACTATTTTCTGACAATGGTTTCAACAATGTATCAATACAAGTAAAAGCGATAGCGGCATCAAGTATTGGAATCAAGTACGCACAAGAAAACAATGTTCAACTAACTTCCTATTTAACAATTGGTCAGGGGATTTCTGACTATTATCACGGTCAAGAAATCACAAGTAAATTTGCAACTATGGATAAGCTAGAAGCAATTTTGTCTACATCTTATAAAGGTAGAGATCTTCCATACTATGGATATGGTAGAACTGAGTCTTTATATACAAGAGATGATGGAAACACTCCCAATAGTGTATTTCCTATATTTTGGTGGCCATTTTTTGCTGATAACACAGATAGAGAGACACTTTTAATAAGAGCTATGGGAGATGCCTAATGCCAAAGTTATCAACAAGCGAACTCAAAGCGCTAACAGTAATATGGAAATCATCCAAAGGCCTCGATGCTTTTAGCTTTTTCCGTAGGCTTGATATTTCTTTCTCAGACTTTTCAAAGACTATACGCTTGTTATCCGAAAAAAAGCTAATCAAGGAAGAGCATGACGACTTCTTTGTCATTACAGCCAAAGGTATTGAGCTAGCCATTTCTAGCAGTTCTGATAAAAAGAGACGCTCTTGGAGAGATATTCCAGAAAGATTTTTAGCGCCTAAGATGGCATCTTCTGAATTATACATCCCAAGCATAAGCCTATTAGACAAAAAATTCTTTTCATAACCATTAGGTTAGTATATATTCGAGCCTGGCTTGTAGAAGCTAGTATGTTGGAGTGTAGTCGCTCCCAGACTAAGGTTAGCGTTAACCACAACTAACAATTTTCGGTGAAGATAAAAATTGTTAGTTAGCGTGAATAGCTTCGCTATTCTAACGGCATTAAAGTCTCACATCTTTCGCAAGCGAAAGGCTGCAAGACTTTAATGTAGGTGCATAGTATAGAAGGTAGCTTCTACAAGTCATTATCCTATGAAAAAATCACATAAAATCGCAATTGATAATTGGAATATATTCCTCAAAGACCGAGGTATCTCTGAAGACTTAACAGTTCAATATATGGACTATGTTGAGAAGTTAATACCCCAAAATCTTCCCGTTATTTTTGAAATTGAACATTTATCAAAATTAGTTGGTATTGAACTTACTGAACTACAAAAAATGATTAACAGCCCACAATTTTTTTATAGAGAATTTTCAATTCCTAAAAAGCGTGGTGGAAAACGAAAGATAACTGCTCCATACCCCTCATTGCTCTCATGTCAAACTTGGATATATGAAAATATACTAAAGACTATTCAACCTCATTTTTGCACTCATGCATATCGAGAGACCAGGTCGATTATTAGTAATGCAACTCCTCATTTGAATCAAGAAGCCATTTTAAAAATGGATCTGAAAGATTTTTTTCCTTCGATACCTATAAATTGGGTGATTAACTTTTATTCAAGTTTAGGTTATCCACGTAATATTTCATATTATTTGGCATCTTTATGTTGTATCGATGGTGCGCTTCCACAAGGAGCAGCTACGAGTCCGTGTTTAAGTAATGTTCTACTTAAACATTTGGACAGTCGTTTATTCAAACTAGCGAAGAAGTATGAGCTAAATTACACTCGTTATGCTGATGACTTAGCATTTTCAGGAGCTTATATTCCTCACAAACTCATAACTATAATCTCAGAAATTATTACAGAATCAGGTTTATTAGTGAATGAGAAGAAAACAAGCTTAATCATTGGTAATAAGCAGAAAATAATTACGGGCTTATCAGTCAAAGGTGAGATGCTAGCCCTACCTAGAGCAACCAGACGACTAATTAAACAAGAGATACATTATATTAAAAAGTTTGGTCTCATATCACATATAAGTAAACTTAAGATTAAAAACCCTTATTACCTTCAGTCTCTTGAGGGAAAGTTAAGGTTTTGGTTACAGGTAGAACCAGACAGTACTTTTGCATTTAATTCTTTAAATTTCATTCTAAGTCTTAAAAAAGTCAAATAATCAGGGGAGTAATGCTCTCGATCGTTGCTAGTTATTAGCCTTTTTATGTCAAAGATATCAGATTACAAACTTGGTTTGTCGAGGCGTAAAGCTTTGGCCGAAAATTAGCTAGTCAGAACCGTATCTCCTCTTTGTAATACAAATGTTACTGCTCTTAAAGTCCCCTTGACCCGTCTACAACTTCACACTTTATAGTGACTACATTGATTGAGAGGGGCACTTTCTGTGTTTCCTCCAAAGTAAGTAGAGAGACACTATGAAACGTTTAATTCTAAACATCACACTCTTGGTATTCATGGCGCTTGGTAGCATGAATACCATGGCTCATGATTCAACGGTTAAGTACGGTGTTGCGATATCTCACGATGGTGAGCAAATTGCGTATGGCGAAAGTGGGAGTGGGGAGACAGCGCTGATCTTCATTCATGGTTGGAGCTTAGACAGTAGGCTGTGGCAAAACCAAGTGAGTGAGTTTTCAAAGCAGTACCAAGTGATCACCATGGACTTAGCAGGGCACGGTAACTCGTCGTTTAACCGCGAAGAGTACACTATGGTTGCATTCGCCGAAGACATCAAAGCCGTAATCGAGAAAGAACAACTCGAATCTGTCATCTTAGTCGGCCATTCCATGGCGGGTGGTGTTATTGCAGAAGCCGCTAAACTGATGCCGAAAAGAGTGAAGAGTATTATTGGTGTAGACACATCGCAAAACGTCGCACTAGCGGTATCACAAAGCGATCTAGACGCAATGACCAAACCTTTTGAAGCAGATTTCCAAGCGGGCATTACTATGTTCGTGAAAGACTCGCTACCAAAAGACGTAGACGCGGATTTACTTTATTGGGTAACGCAAGACATGGCATCAGCACCGCCAGCTATCGCGATAAACCAGTTCCGCCATTATCTAGGTCAATACGTGACAGGCGAAGCTCACCGCGTGTATGAGAACGTGAATGTGCCAGTAATATTGGTCAACGCTCGTCTATGGCCAACGGATTCAGAAGCGAACAAGAAACACATTAAGGATTACAGCATTTACTACATCGAAGACTCAGGCCACTTCCCAATGCTAGAGCAACCACAGCAGTTCAACACTACATTGATGAAAGCGGTTAAGTCAGTGAAGTAGGGCGCTGTAGTTGTTAAAAGGTGGATGTAATCGGTGATGATAAAACTAAGGCCTCGCGTGTGCGAGGCCTTTTTGTTTCTTGGGGTACCTCAACCTGAAAAGGTTATATGGTCGCATCTGTCTTAAAGAGTAATACCTTGTTATCCGAGTAGCGATAAAGATATGGGTAAGGCGATGTATTCATTGCCTCTACATCAGCCTTGAATTTTTCAGGGTTAGCTTGGTATGTTTCTTGTTTAGCTGAGTCCATCCAACCGAAGTAAGGAACATAGCGGTAGAAGTAGCGTTGGTTTTCGCTGGTTGCCATCATTTCGTCAGAAACAGAATACACTAGGTAACGATTTGCTTGTGGTACACCCTCAATGAAATCAATCTCACCTTCTACAATTTTCTTGAAGTAGTCTGGCCTACGTTTCGAAAGAAAGCAGTGGTCTAATTCATCTTCAACAAAAGTGGTATCAGGCGTAAATTCGGCAGATTGTCTAAACTCGGCACATTCTGGTTTGGTAATATCCATTGCGCTGACACTTGTATTTCTAACATTGAGAAAATCTTGCTCAAACTCAAAAATTTCCGCATTCGGATATTTTTGCTTCATCATTTGTTTTAAGCGATCTAAGTCTTCGCGATAGATTGAGTCGTAAGTGACATCATCGCCAATAGGCTCGATAGCAATATTGTGCTGACGTTTGAAGGCGTAAGGAAGTTTGTCTGCTGTTTGCGTGCCCAAAAAGAACGTCGCTATATCGAGGTTTGATGCCAGGTTGCCAATTAACATGGCTGCGGTTGCGGTGGTACTGACCGTGTTTTTGATTGCTACTTTATCGTAGTAATCTTTCGCCAGAACATCGGCATTACCTAGCTTAGTCGGCTCACGCTCTGTGTAAACATACATGATTTGCATTGCTTGGCTGTATTGCTCGTAATTGTCATTCTGATAGATATCGAGTTCTGATGCCTGTTTGGTGTTGTCCACCATGGCTTCTCTATCGTGTCTCACCGTACAACCAGTGAGTAATAATGCAGCCACTGATGCTGCGAGTATCGTTTTATTCATTTTCTAGAACCACTAACTATATAAATAATGTAATTGTTTGGTATTAACCATTTGTTTAGTTATTGAATATTAAATAATTCTATTGAAAATAGATACTTAGCAAGAGGTATAAATGTGACTTGGCACGTTGTTATTGAAAATTGAGCAAGGTCTAAAGCGAATACAATTGAAGACTCAGGCCACTTCCCAATGCTTGAGCAACCAAAGCAGTTCAACGCAACGTTGATGAAAGCGGTTAAGTCAGTGAAGTAGGGCTGTTGCACGTGAGAATAGGCTGATAATCCCCTCCTTACCTCCCCTTGGTTTACATCTCCAATCTCTTGTTGGCAACGATAAAGGGGAGGAACTGAATACCGATCGTGACAAGTGCTGCTATATGTTCAGCGACAAAGAATGTTCTCCCCCTCATTCCTATATCTCAAGAGATCGGGTCACTCCATTCGAGGGGGAGCTAGAGGGGGAGGCTTTGGTCTACTAGAACCATTCCACAATGTTGATGAAAGCGGTGAAGCCAGTGAAGTAGGGCGCTGTAGTTGTTAAAATATGGATGTAATCGGTGATAGATAAAACCAAGGCCTCGCGATTGCGGGGCTTTTTTATTTTGGGAAACCTGTCGTTAGGTGATCTGATTCGGCAACCTAATCATCAAGCTTATATAGTCTATCATTTGCATATTTCAAGGGGCTTAACTAACTTTAATCATGTCAATGGTTAGAGAGAACATAATGATGAGTAAATTCTATGTAGACTATTGGTCTCGTAAGTGGATTGATGAGAATCATTTCCCTGAGGCTGAATTGTTGAGCTTTAAGGAAGACTATGCAAACAGAGATTTAGGTGTCGCTTTTTCCGGTGGAGGTACACGTTCAGCTGCATGTACTTTGGGACAGCTTAAGGCATTAGATGAGTTAGGCTTGCTGCCTAGAGTTAAATATATCTCGGCAGTATCCGGAGGGGGGTGGGCGGCAACGCCATTCACCTACACCAAAGATACAGATCAGTATTTTGGTGGGATACGCGATCCTGAGAGTATCACCTTTTCTAACAGCAAATCTGTACATCCCAAATCAATGCAAAGTGCGATTACAGATTCTCCGCTCGTAAGTAAACTTGTTGCTGGTGGCTTAAAGCTAAAAGGAGATGAGAGCTTTGCTTACTCACTTGGTAAAGTGTTTTTAAAACCCTATGGGCTGCACGACCCGAGTCGCTATTTTACTTTCGATCAAGAGACCGAAGCCTTAACACGACAAGGCTTTCCCTCTAATGCTGAAGTGGATTTTTATCAGGCACGCAAAGGGGCACCTTATCTTATTCTTGGGGCGACTTTACTAAATGAAGATGGGTTAGCTTCAGACAAGAAATATCATGTGGAATATACCCCCTTTTATTCAGGAGTAAGGGTTGGTCATATAGATAAAGATCTTTGGAGTAGTAATGACTATTTTGGCGGTGGATATATCACGAGTTGTGGTTATGACTGTATTGGTCCCTACAGCAAGCGAGACATAGAAGGTCGCGAAAAACTGCTGGTGAAGCAAGCTCCCGTAAGGAGCTTCGATATCACTAATGAAAAAGCTTTTTCTCTAAATGATATTATGGCCAGTACTGGCGCAGCACCACAAGAAATAACGAGCAATATAGGATTAGGAGCTCTTGGCTTCCCTGAGTTTAATCACATGCCATTGAATACATTAGAAGGGGATCACTCAGTCTCTGAGGAGTATCCCCATTCGGACGGGGGCCATCTGGAAAATCTTGGCATCATGCCATTACTGGCACGAAAGATGACCAAAATTGTGGTTTTTGTGAATACCAAGAAACCATTTTCTCCCAATATTAAAAAGCCGTTGGATAGCGGACTGAACAAATCGGTGAAAGCTCTATTCGTACCTATCGATAACTTATTTAAGAAAGGAGATTTTGCTGTCAATGTGGTATTTGATAATGGTGAAGAAGAGTTGAGCAAACTCATCGAACAATTCACTCAACTGGTGAAAAAGGAATCTAGTAGTGAAGAGTACATTGCTAAAACTGCTTTGTTTACGAAAAGTAAGCTCGTAACTACGAGCAACGATCATTATGGAATCGAAGGCGGTCTTGAGGTCGAGATTACCTGGGTATATAACTGTCGAAGTTCTGCCTGGGAGAACAAATTGAAAGACAAGGACCTTACGACATTGATTGCGAAGAAGAAGCGATTGATTGGCGATCAAGAAGGGCTAGAGGATTTTCCTCACTACGGCACCTTCTTTGAAAACCTTAGGGGAGTGGTCGAACTTACTAAGGTGCAAACTAATCTTTTGACCAATCTTTCTTATTGGGTAGCCAAGAAATCTCTAAAAGGGATTTAACCTAGTAAAGGATTTAAACAGGACAATGTTGGGATGCAATCATTGTTATCGAGAGTTTCCTGTTGTTATTGGACACATCATTTATGGTGGATACTTTACTATAAATGATGTGTCTAGGACTTAAAGACCAATATACCTAAAGCTGTCGAGCTAATTAGATTAGGCTCGGAGGGATACAGTGGAAATAATTAATACTACACGAAGTAAAAAGACGATCGTCAACTACAGGCGAGTTGCTACGTGCAGATACCTATTTTAGTTCTTAACAAGGCCAAGACTACTTGAAGTCTCGCTCATATCTACGGGTCGCAAAGCAGGCTCTATGTACTTAGATTTTACTACTGACCAACTATCTAGATCATGCCGAACTACTTTGTCAAACTTGTATGTTTTCTTCCTATCTTTTATTACAGAATCAATGATACCAGCTGAAAGTTTAACTAACTCCCCTTCAAGTACAGCGTAAGCAGATTTATCTTTCTCTGCATGCATTTTTCTATCTTGTAGGTTGTATGCACCATATGCCATTATACGAGCTTGGTCATCTCGTTTAGTATGAGACTCCGAATATGAATCCTGAAGTACGTGGAGAAGCGAACCCAATGCGATGTTTCTCGTCGTTTCTTTCGTATATTTAGAATGAGTGCATTTAAGCTTCCGCTTTACCTTTGTTCTTGTGCAATCAAAGCTAAACATTCCTTCAGCTCGCCACATGCTTCTACCTTCATTGTTTGAGATCATCGTTTCCTTGAAGGTCGTTGAGGTATCGGGTTCCATTCGATAATGCACGCTACGAAAACGAAGGTCTGAAGGCATGGAACCCGTAGCAGTTTTATAGCTAAACTCCATCCACGAGATGATATTTTGATACGTATATTGAGCGGTTTCATTTTCTTTTGACGCCATAGCGTGAAGAAACTGCATATCTCCACAATGAGTTCTATAAAATAGATCCCAGTCAACATCGATTTCTAGAGATGTTTTTCTTTTGCATGAGTGAGAAAAAGACAAGACTGCTATAAAAAGGTGCTTCCGAAACATTTGGAGGGGATCATCATTCCACCTTACTCCAATAACTAAATCTTCAATTAGTTTAACTTTGTCCTTGAACGTATAACCAGGAAGTTCAGCAGCCATAACTGATTTGACAATAAGGTTTTCATGGACAGGCTTACCTTTTCCTTTAAATGTCTTAGTATTGTCGAACCCGACCTCTCGACTATCTTTCTGTAGTTTACTTTTTAGATCTAGTTCAAAGGAATTTGTGTTTGTAATGAAAAACACAAGCGAAAAAGTTGAAAGAAACTTAAAAAATTTCATTGTAAACTCCCTTTTTTCTATCGTCTTTTATACTATTCAGTATTACTCGTGCTTTTGCATGATTATTATTGATAGTTCAATAGTATCGCTTTTTCAACTTATACAGCTCCCTCTAGCATCGAAACATTAATTTTGAATATATCTTCGAGTTTTAGATTCTTTCTGTAGTGAGTTATTAACTTTGGACTACTTTTGGGCGGTTTATTATTAGTCCAAATAAGTGAAATAAACTTGCTTTTGTCGTCACGATACGTGTTTTTACCTCATTTAAAGCTTCGTCTTTGTTTTTATCTGACCGAAGGCGAAGCTTGAAATATTTGGCAGGTGAGTTAATGGTTCACGGATAAACTGCTCGTAGCTTTTGAGCTTCTCGTCAATGGTCAACCGATTGAGAAGCTAATAAAAAATACATCAAAGATTACCGCATTTACTACATTGAAGACTCAGGGCTTTCTCAATGCTAGATAATCAGAGCAGTTAAACACACGTTGATGAAAGCGGTGAAGTTAGTGAAGTAGGGCGCTTGTAACCGTTCGATAGATAAAACTAAGGCCTCGCGATTGCGAGGCCTTTTTGTGTTCCGACTAAAACTCAATATTAATCGAGCTTAACGAAAACTTGGGATAATCGCTGGAATCCCCGGTAGAAGGCCAACCAATGCCATTACACCACTTAGCACAATAAACATAATGCCAGGCAATACCCAGCGGCTCATTTTACTCAGTTCACTACTACGTTCTTTACAACCGACTAAGCCTAAGTTATCTAACAGCATGGTGAGAGCCCAGCCAAATGCAGGGTTAACGAGCGCTGAAGAGAACACAACAATCGCTGCCGACTGTGTGGTTTTTCCTTCACGCGTCATTTCCATTCCAGCTTCTAGCAATGGAACAAATACCCCAACAATCAGCGCCACACACAGTACAGGTTGCCAGATAGCTAAATCCATCGGGTAACCCCAAACTGCGGCGATGATACAGAACAGAGCTGCGAGCAGCGCGCCAGCAGGAATAGGGCGTTTAGCTATCGCCGCTGGTACGATGTAAGTACCCCATGAAGATGTAAAGTTAGTACCACCGAGCAGAGAACCGAACGTTTGACGAATTGAAGCCGTGGTCATGGTGTCGTCGATGTTCATATGTACTTTTTCGGTACGCTCTGGGTAGCTGATCTTTTGGAATACTTGATGGCCTAAGAAATCTGGCGACCACATCGCCACGGCTAGAATCGCAAACGGCAATACCACCATGAAGTGTTCAATCGTCGGCAGGCCTAGCATCCAACCTGTATCTTCGCCCCACCAATACATAGGGTTCATGTTGGGCAAGCCTGGCTCAGTGTGGAAAGCAAATGGGGCGCCCATGGCAAATGCAATCGTACCACCCAACAAGCAGCTAAGAGGTACTGCTAACCAACGTTTGCGGAAGTGTTCCAGTAGCGCGTACAAGATAATGGTGCAAAAGATCACCACAAACGCGATGTGGCTCATACCGATTCCTTCAGCCCAAGCGAAAAGCTTTTTCACTTGAGAGGCGGTTCCAACAAAGCCGAGGTAGAGCAATAAGCCGCCACACACGCCTTTACTGGTGAGGTTGGCCAACATGCTGCCACCTTTACTGATGGCTAAGATGAGGCCAAAAGCGCCAATCAACAGGCCAAACGCCATCGGGTGTCCACCTGCTGCAACCACAATCGGAATCAAAGGGATAAGTGGGCCGTGGGTCCCTGCGAGGTTTGCAGTCGGCAATAAAAAGCCAGAGAAAATAATAATGAAAACAGAGGCGATGAGCAGTTCATAACGAACGTTTTCTAGAATGAAGTCTTCATTTAATCCGAGAGCCCCAGCAAAGGTGGCTGCAATCGCGCCCACCATAACCACTTTACCAATGGTCGCCGCCATCGCTGGGATGGTGTCTTCTATCTCAAATCGATAATCTTTAAACGGCAAATTTGGACGCCAGCGCTTAGGCGACATGATTTGCAATTCGTGTTCTAGATACTGTTCTCGGGATTCAAACTCTGAGCTTGGTTTATGTTGTTGTTCATAGGTGAGTTCATCCTCATTGGCTTGAGGCTTCTCTGTTTGTATATGTGCGGACTCTAAAGTAGTGCTCATTTTGATTCCTTTCGTTCACACTCTTAGGTGTGTTATTCCAACAAACGTTGTTGACTCACGGTATGAAGTGTAAACAATGCGTCAACTTATAATTAAAAACCCATTAACATTTAGTTGTTAGTACCTTATACCAAACCAAAAAAAACAAATAGACTCAGTCGGTTAGACATTAGTCGTAGAGTCGGACGACTAGTATTAGACCCTGTAGATAGTATGTGTCTGGTTATTTGTAGTCCCTTAATTTCTCCCACGTTCTGCACTTGATAGTGATAGAATCTCCGCATTAGAGTTATCGAGAAACTAGGTATTTATAAACAATGTTTATCCATCACGTAAATGGCATCGACTGGCTGGTAATTACAGCCTTTGAAGAACTGAAAACTATGTTTATCGAAGATGCAGGCCCAATCCCAGCTTGCTTTTCTACCGCCAGCGAGTTGAGCCTGATTGATCAAGCCAAACGCAGTTATGGATTTTTGCCTAAACTCCGCGGTGTGATCACCGATACCGGCACTTTTCAAAGTAGAGATATTGAAGAAGATTTGAACCCACAGCTTGCGTGTATCGTTGAAGGGCGTGGTCGGGTTTTTATCTATCACGGCGACTACGTGGCTTTTGTCGATGACGAGCAAACCTTCATTACCCGTATGGACTGAGAGTGATTCAGTGAGTTGAGATCGGCGAATTGGTAAATCGGCGAGTTAGCCCACCTAGAATTTAAAACTAAAGGATTAATATGATGGCAAAAACGATCTCATTGGTACTTGGCAGTGGTGGCGCAAGAGGCTTGGTTCACGTTGGAGTCATCCGCTGGTTAATTGAGCATGGCTATCAGATAAAATCCATTTCTGGCTGTTCAATTGGCGCACTTATCGGTGGTGTCTACGCTGCGGGCAAGTTGGATGAATTTGAAGAGTGGGTCACCAGTATCGACCAAGGTGATATGGCGATGTTGTTGGACTTTTCATGGCAGTCGAGTGGTATGTTCAAAGGGGACAAGATCATCGACACTCTGCGTGGACTGATCGGCGAGATTTCAATTGAAGATCTGCCCATCCCTTATACCGCAGTTGCCGCTAACGTCGCCGATGAAAAAGAGGTTTGGCTGCAATCAGGTTCTCTGTTTGATGCCATTCGCGCCTCTATCTCTTTGCCACTGTTCTTGACCCCTCACGTTATCAATGGAGAAGTGCTGATTGATGGCGGCGTTCTTAATCCCGTACCGATTGCGCCTACCTTTGGTGATAATACAGACTTTACACTAGCTGTGAATTTAGGTGGTGAACCTGAAATGGTTAAACAGGAAGTGATACCGGTTTCCCTGCCAACAAAAGAGAGCAACCTGCATGAGAAGGTTGTGCATTTTATCGATAACCTCGGTAGCAGTGTAAAAAGCAAAATGAGCTTCAACTTTGCTTTTTACGATATTGCCAACCAAGCATTTGATGCGATGCAATCGACCATTGCTCGCCAAAAGTTGGCCGCTTACCCCGCCGATATCACGCTTGAGATCCCACGCAATGCTTGTGGCACCCTAGAGTTTGATCGCTCACAAGAGATGATCGACAGAGGCTACCACTTAGCACAGGCTAAACTGGGCAATCGACTTTAATGTATTTGCTGCTGAATGAGGGTAACTATGGAAACTGAACTCAAACTATCTGAACTCAAAGAATTGGTCACAACAAAAGATGTCATCGTGCTCACCAGCATAGAAGAGCCTGCTGTATCTTGGTTGATAGATTGCTATCAAGAGAATGCTGATATCCAAATTATCGAGAACGCACACCAACTAGATACTGAAGCGATTTTGCGGCAATGCAGAAGCAGCCTTAACGAAAGTAAAAAGGTCATCCTTACAGCGCAGTTTCGTAGTCAACTGCCTATCATCAATATCGCTTCACTGTGTAATGAGCAGCGCAAATCATTGATCAATATTGAGCTATTAGGCTGGGATGAAGACAAACGCGTTCCTCATTCTTACAGTAGTTTCTAGCTTATATTTGTTGCTAGCTTATATTTGTTGCTAGGTAACTGCAGTTTTTAGGTAACCGACAGCGTCTCTATAACCAGAGCAGTTCAACACAAGGTTGATCAAAGCGGTTAAGTCAGTGTCCGGAATTTGTTGACCACTACAGGGTGGTTGTATCGAATCAGGAGTAGAAAAGTCTCTTGAGATTTTACTTGTCTAAATTGTGCTTAATTATTTGTTCCACCACACCATTCATCGTCCTTGAGCTAATCTCCGGTTTCAAATACAAGGAATGATACTCAACTCCTGTTCGGTCTATATAGGCTGCTTGTAAGCCAGCGGATAGCGCACCATGAGTGTCCCAATCATGAGTAGCGACAAGACGAAGGTTTTCGACAGGCTCTTTTAAAGTTTCGGCTGCAAAGTTATACACATCTGAATTGGGTTTGAAACTGCCTGTTTCTTCAACGGAAATGACGGTGTCGAAATAATCTTCTAAGCCTGAGTTCTTGATTTGAGAAGTGATGAGATCGAGGGATGAGTTGGAAAAAGCGACGGTTTTAAACCCGTTCTCGCGCAATTTGAGCAAAGACGCTTTGATATCTGTGTGCGGTGGTAGATTGGCAAAAGAAGTTAACAAGGCACCTTTGCTTTCCGCCGTTAAATCACACTTGTACCGTTGTGCAATAGCGTTGAGCGCTGCATTCGCTAATTCAGAAAAAGTAGATTTTACGTTTGTTGCGATGCAAACCGTTGAAGAGTGTAAAAGCTTTGAAAACCAAAGTGATAATGCATCCTCCTTTCCAAACACCGCTTTAAATTTAGGCTGTAATGACTCCAAATTTAAAACCGTTTCGTTTATATCAAAAAGTATCACTTCTTTTTTCATGCAAAGCCCCCAGATTTAATTGAATTTTATGCTTACATAATCTGCTCTGACGATATGGTTTTCAACCTCCATTCAAGTAACTAAAGCTTTGCTCTCTAATTTGAAAAGAAGCTGGAATGCGTCAACGACAACCCGCCAACTCAAATCTGGCGTTGCTTTATGAGTATCATGCAACGCCAAATCTGAAACGATTTAGCTTAATTTGCGGCTTCGATGGTGCCTTTGAAAGTGCTGTCTAAAAAGTCATTGATCTCTTGTGAGTGGTAAATTGAGATAATCTTTTTATACGTTTCATTATTTTTGTCTTCTTCTCGAGCCGCTACAACCATCACGGCTAAAGGTGCGTCTTTTTTCTCTAAGTAAATGCCTTGTTTCTTAGGGTCGAGTCCAGCCGACATTACATAGTTCATGGTGATTGCAGCAGCATCTACATCGTCAAGAGAGCGGGGTAGCTGCGCGGCATCCACTTCAACAAATCGAATGTTCTTCGGGTTGCTAACAATATCGTTTAAAGACGCGTTGAAACCAGCGTTGTCTTTTAATGAGATCAGCCCTGCATCTTCAAGCAGTAATAGTCCACGCCCGCCATTCGTTGGATCGTTTGGAATCGCGATTCGAGCGTTTTCGGGAATAGAATCAAGCGAAGTGTACTTGTTCGAGTAAACGCCCATACGCATCAAAATTGAACGTCCGATAGAAACTAACTGGCTATCGTGATTGGCATTAAAGTTATCGAGGAATGGCTGATGCTGGTAACTGTTCAGTTGGATACTTCCATCATCTAATGCTGCGTTAGGGGTGATATAGTCTGAGAACTCGACGAGTTCAATGTTTATCCCTTGCTTTGCTGCTTCTTTGGCAACAGCTTGTACAACTTGTGCATGTGGGCCAACTGTCGCCCCAATCTTGATGACAGCCTCGTCTTTTTTTCCACATCCTGTTACACCGAATACGAAAGCTAATGCCAACAGGGATGCTGTGATTTTTTTGTAGCTGTTCATGATAACTCCATTTAATAAATAAAAGACATGTAGACGTCTAGCTATCTATATTATCTATTTGCGCGATCGGGTCAATAGGTTTGTTTGAAGCGAAGTTACATTGATGAGCGGTTAAGTCAGTGAATCAACGAGGCTTCTGTACGTGAGACTCGACCGACAATCCCCTTCTAACCCCCTTGGTTTACATCTCAAACCTATTGTTGGTAATGGGAAAAGGGAGGAACTGATTACCGACCAACAAAGGCCTCGCGAGTGCGAGGCCTTTTGGGTTTTGTAGGGAATAGGGCAGTCACTCGGAATCTAAAGAAAACGGGTTCAGTAAAGCTAACTATTAAGAAAGCTTTTGGTTAAAGAACTCAAGTGTACGTTTCCAAGCTAACTCTGCTTCTTCTTCAGCATAGCGGCCAGTTGAATCGTTATGGAAGCCATGGTTCACGCCGTCATAGATGTAAGCTGTGTAGTCTGCTTCGTTCTCTTTGAGTTCGGCTTCATAATCTGGCCAAGTCGCATTCACGCGTTTATCGATTCCCGCAAATTGGATGAGCAAGGGGCCTTTTACATTTTTTCTTAAATCTGGTGCGGCAGGAGTACCATAAAATGGAACGCCTGCATCGAGTTGCTCTGGCATGACAGCGGCCAACATATTCACGATATAGCCACCGAAGCAGAAACCGACTGCGCCTAGCTTACCGTTACTTTTTTCATGGGACTTCAAGAAGTTTGCCGCTGCGATAAAGTCTTCTTCGATTTTCTCTTTTGATAGCGACTTCTGCATCGTTCGACCTTCATCATCATTACCTGGATACCCGCCAAGCGAATAGAGTGCATCAGGTGCAAACGCAATAAACCCCGCCGCTGCGAGTCGTCTTGCCACATCCTTTATGTATGGATTGAGGCCTCTATTTTCATGAATGACCAATACAACAGGCGCATTGCCCTCTAACTCTTTGGGTACAACCAAGTAACCATAGCCTTCGCCGTGTCCTTTAGGTGAAGGAAACTTCTCGTAGGTTGCTTTGATGGAAGGGTCATTGAAAGAGACTTGCTCTGCCTGCGCATAATTAGGAATCAGTGCAGAAGTTAGCGTCGTCATGGTTAAGCCAAGTACAGCTAGCCCAGATAGACGAGCCATAAACTCTCTGCGATCAATCAGGCCGTGTGCATATTCGTCGTACCAATCAAATGCTTCTTGAGGGATAGATCGAGTCGGCGTTGATTGAGATTCGGTATTTGGATTCATAACTTTTCCTTGTTGTGAGTTGTTTGACCAATCAACTATAGTGGAAAATTTGATACAATTGAACGATCGCTCAATAATTTTTGAGCTATTTGTTATATCAAAGTACAAAAATTAGATGACAGTCCGATAAAACGATCACTTCGAATCGATTTCCATCGCTTTGGTTTGTTTTACGGAGCAATTCAATACAAGGTTGATTTGAGGGTTAAGTCAGTGAAGTCGGGTGTGATGATTGTTTGTTTTTAGGGAGGCTCTAAATCGAAGTTGGGCACATTAGAGCTAGGCTTATTTTCCGCAGACATGGACAAGTAAGTTTCAATGCAAAACGCTTGATTTTACTCTGGTATAATCTTTCCTTATAAGGGAAGCCATAGCGTTATTAGAACCGTTTTGATGAGAGATAAAAAATAGATGTTAAGACTTTTGCGTCAGATAGAAAAATGGAAACTTGTAACGTTTGGCTTACTGATGCTCATTGCCGCTTTTTTAGGTTCATCGCGGATTAGCG
>NZ_JBFRMS010000034.1:18170-56203 GCF_041470505.1 Vibrio sp. 10N.261.55.C5 | reverse complement strand
AAGTGTGCTCGCGCCCTGGTCTGCCAAGAAGGCTTCTTTATTACTGATTCGGTTGTTTTCAAATAACATGCTTGCCAATTCTTCAAACAGTTCTTTTTTATTATTCGCTTGAAGGTTGTTATTAATTAAGTTGACGTTAGTTAGCTGTGTGACCATTTATTAACTCATTCACTATTGAAGTTCTTGAATTAAAATTAATGGATTAACGGCATTCGCGAAATAGCAAATAAAAGCCCTTCACTGTACATTTGTACCAAGCAAAATTAAGTGTGATTTGCATCATTCATCCAGTGTGAGATGGGTCATATTTGATGGTGTTTTTGATTATGTTTTTGACACGCCGAGCGGCCTCATCAGAAACAAAAATGCCCCGCATGAGCAGGGCAGTAAGACTTTGTACTGAGTTCTAAGGGAGCTAGCTGTAAGCACGCGCTACTCGGCCAACGCAGTCCAGTTTGTAGCTCTCAGCATAAGCAGGAATGAATACCGATTGGCCTTTCTCTATCACGCAGGTTTCGCCGCACTGGTGAGTAAGCACCATAGATTCGTCGAGAGGTAGTAGGATCTCGGCACCTTCGGTAGTGATCCGTCGCTGATGTGAGTTTTGCACGATAGAGAACTTAAAATCCTCGACTGGAATTTGGTATTCCATCACATCACCTTGCTCTATCGGGCTGAGCAGTAACCTATCCGCAGGCTTTTCCTTAAATCGAGTACAAGAAACCAGTTCATTCACGTCCATGTATTTAGGCGTTAACCCAGCGCGCAATACATTGTCTGAGTTCGCCATGATCTCTAAGCCCGTGCCTTTGATGTAAGCGTGGGGCGTCTCGGCATCCAGATACATGGCTTGCCCCGGCTTTAGCGTGATAACGTTCAATAGCAGCGGAGCAAACAGGCCGACATCCCCCGGATACTGTTGTTCCAACTCTGAAATCAACTGGAACACAGGGGCATCTGAAAGTTTCGCCTTCATCAACAACATGGTCAGCGCCATGCCTTTTTGTTCACCTTGCAAAGCCAATAAACTCGCGAAGAAGCTCGCTAATCCATTAGGCGTTTGATCGCCCGCGAGGTCGTTAACCATCGAGTGCAGCTCAGGAATATCGAGGTAATGGAAGTGCTCAAGGATCTCGCTGATCGACCTAAAGCCATTCATCGCCGTGTAGTCCGTTAGGGCATACACCAGTTCTGGCTTATGATTAGGATCCTTGTAGTTACGATTGCCAGCTGTCATTGGAATGCCTTGCTGCTCTTCAAGAGCATAGCCAGACTCCGCTTGCTGTTTGTTTGGATGTACTTGAACAGACAGCGCTTTCTCAGCCGCTAATACCTTGAAAAGGTAAGGCAGTTCGCCAAAGCGACTTGCGACTTTCTCGCTCAGAAACAGGTTTAGGTTCTTAGAAATCAAGTTCGACAATGTGGTTTGCTGGCCGTTGTCGTTCACCATTGAGCAACCATTCGGGTGAGCACCCATCCAGATCTCCGCTTGCGGCTCACCAGATTGGTTATCAATACCAAACAGTTGGCTAAACGAAGAAGGGCTACCCCATGCGTAGTTTTGAATCACGTTAGTCATAGGGTAGAAAAAACGTTGGACGAACGAATCGTTCGCTAAAGAAAAATCAGACATCGAAATCACCATGAAGGGAAACATGGCTTGAGCTCTACTCGGCTTAATGAAATGCGAGACTAGAGTGGGCTCAAGCCATTGGAGTTGAAATGGCTTAAGCCGCTGCTGTTGCTAGCTTGGCTTTGCGTAGATTTTTAAGTGCGATACAAGTAACCGCAGTTACGCCTGCACCAGACGCCATGCACAACAGTGCTAGCAGTGGGTAGTTCATTGCGCCAAGTAGAGCGACCACTGGACCACCGTGAGCAACACTGTTGGTGATACCAAACGAGAACGCCATTGCCGCAGCAGTCATTGAGCCAAGCACGTTGGCTGGGATAACTGACATTGGATCTTGAGCCGCGAATGGAATCGCACCTTCAGAGATACCCACCAAGCCCATCGCGCCTGCTGCTTTACCTGCTTCAATCTCAGAAGATTCGAATAGGTCGAACTTACGGCCAAGTCTGGTTGCGATAGCCATACCAAGGGGAGCGACAGGGATTGCACACGCCATTGCACCCATGAATTGAGTTTGACCGCTAGCAATCATGCCGACCGAGAATAGGAACGCTACTTTGTTGAATGGGCCGCCCATATCGAAACCGGCCATGCCACCAAGGACGATGCCAAGCAGAACCACGTTGCCTGTGCTCATGCTCGTTAGTAGTGCAGTAAGCGCATCCATCAGCCCAGCGATAGGTGCGCCAATAACAAAAATGAACAAACCTGCGATGAACAAAGAGCCAGTGATCGGAGCGATCATGATAGGCACAAGCGGTTGAACGAATTTGTGGTAGTTAAACTAAGTAATCCATTTAACGAAGTAACCCACTAATAAACCCGCGATGATTGCGCCAATGAAGCCAGTACCTGCGTCAGCGCCATAGAAAGAACCGTTGTTGGCAATCCAGCCGCCAATTAAGCCAGGGGTTAGGGCAGGGCGGTCAGCAATCGCGTAAGCAATGTAGCCAGCCAAGATTGGGATCATGTGAGATACGCCATTCATCAAGTAACGGTAAAGGTCTGAACGTGCTTGCGAGGCTTTCTCTGCAACAGATTGGTTGGTCGGTGCTTGTTCTGCTTGGTAGCTTGGCGCGTTGAGTGCTTGCTTAATCAAGCCTTGCGCGTCTTTGATTGGCGCTTTTACGTTGGTTTTGATAACGCATTTTCCGGCAAAGCGAGCCATGTCGACCTGTTTGTCACAAGCCACCACAATCGCATCTGCGCGTTCGATCTCTTCTCGAGTTGGGCTGTTCTTAACGCCAATAGAACCGTTGGTTTCGACCTTGATGTCGTAGCCAAGAGCCGCCGCGCCTTTTTCTAGTGCTTCGGCTGCTAAATATGTGTGTGCGACGCCAGCTGGGCAGCCTGTCACACCAATGATGAAACCTTGCTTCTCAACATTGGTTTCTGTCTCAGCAGGTTCAGGTTTGGTAAGCAGTAGCTCTAATGCCGCTTGTTCAGATTGAGCATTCATGAAGTTTTCAATGAAACCTTCTTCAATCAATTTTGAAGAAAGCTCTGCCAGTACTTCGATGTGGTGATTATCGCCGCCATCAGGAGAGGCAATCATGAAGAACAGTTTTGATGGCTGGCCGTCATCGGCGCCGTACTCGATACCCTGTTGATGGACACCGATAACAACCGCGGGTTTGATGACCGCAGCGCTTTTCGCGTGTGGCAGAGCAATACCTTCTTCAAATCCGGTATTACCTTGTTCTTCACGAGCTTTAATGTCGGTAAGGAACTGTGCTTTGTCTGAAATTCGACCTTGTGCGTACAGCACCTCGATCAGCTCTTTAAATACGTCTTCTTTTGAATTAGCGCTAAGCGAAAGCTTAATCAAATTTTGGTTGATCAATGTCGTGATCATAATGAACCCCTACTCTGTTTTTATTTTGTTAGGGGTATTCTGGAATCTACGGCTTGCCTTCTGTAGTGAAGAAAAAATGCATTTACTGGATGATTGTTGCCTTATAAATGGAGTGTGATTTTGATCGGTTAGGAGTGCCTGTTTGGGGGAGTGTTGACAGCTTTTATGAGGTTATAACGCTTTTATTGATAAGGGCTTAGATTGATTTTTCTATCATGATAACAGTGTTCTAAATCTGGCCTTAGACTGGAGATTTATTTCCACTACTGGATTTTTGTAACCTAGATCTCAAATTGTGATTTTGCTCAATAGCGCTATGTTTCACTAAGGAGTATATCTATTCCCGTAGCCTTATTGCTGCTTATAAGAGTTCGAAACAATGATATTTCATGACCTAATCTCGTCGGTATTAAACGAGCGAGAACCGTTTCATAACATCTGGTTTGCGGGAGATTTTCACACGCCTTCAGCATCCAGTTATCAGGTGAACTTTCCGCGTTTAGAGCTGGTGCTCGACGGTGAGTATATTAATGAAATGGAGAGTCATGATCGCAAGATCACCAATGTTGTTGCGAAAGCAGGGGATGCGATTTTCATCCCGCCTAACTGTTGGAACAAGCCGAACTGGGATACTGATTGTTCGGTACTGAGTATGTTGTTTGGGCGTCGTCAGCTTGGTTTAAGCTTGGTGAGCAAGCGCAAAGGGGAAGAGAGCTTCTACGATATCCAAAAGCATAGTATTCAGACTCGCTCTGGCTTTGCGATTGATAATATTTTGGAGGCGCTCAGCTCGTTAGCGCGCGAGAGCAACAAGCAGCCGATGGATGAATTATTGCTGCAAGCGTTGCTTCAATACAGCAAGACGATGCTGGATGCGCCTGTCGAGAAGTATCACAGCCGCGTACAGGATGTGTATCAAGGGATCTGTATCTATATCCAAGAGAATTTCCACCGCCAGATCACGCGAGACAGCATCGCTTTGCGCTTTAGTATTTCATCCAACCATTTGTCGCGAATGTTTCGTCAACAAGGCCACATGACGCTGGCTGAATACATTACACGTGTGCGAATCGACCGCGCCAAGTTCATGCTCAAGAAATACAATTTCAAGCTCAATGAAGTGTCGGTACGTTGTGGCTTTAAGGATGTGAATTACTTCTGCCGAGTATTCAAAAACCGCACCGGAAGAACCCCGACTGAATATCGTGGTTCAATCTAATATCCCTTCAAATTGCCATTTTTGACCAGAGCTTATACGACCGAAATTTGTATGACTAGATCACCACAGTGAGCTCTGTGTTGTGGTGATCAATTTGCTTTGTGTTTTCCTCTGCTGTTTATTTCTATACCTTATTTCCAAACCTATCTTTAGGCACGTTCTCTATTTATCCCGTTTCACTAAATAAACCCAATTAATAACATTAAGGCTTCGCTTTGCGAGTTGCTTATTGTTTTTCGTTGCCTATTTATTGAATTAAACGTGTGAGGGTTGATGTATTAACGCGATGCATTTAATGGATGATAAGTAAATTAAAAACCACTTATCGAGACGATAAAATCTTGTTGTTGTTGTCCGGCTTACTGATTTAAATGTTTTTAAGTTATTGATTTTAAATGCTTACTTCGCTTCGGCTTATTCTTTGTTTATTAACGTGTAATTCATGTCTCGAAATCAAATATTCAGGTTTATACGCCCCATCACAACCTTGACTTATAATACTACAAATTAAAAATTCTATAGATAATATGATCTTCAGATATTCATCATAAAGAAGACTTATACATGGAACTCAATACTCTGATCGTAGGAATTTATTTCCTTTTCCTTATAGCAATAGGTTGGATGTTTAGAACGTTCACCAGTACAACCAGTGATTATTTCCGCGGGGGCGGTAACATGCTTTGGTGGATGGTTGGCGCGACTGCGTTTATGACACAGTTCAGTGCTTGGACCTTCACTGGCGCAGCGGGTAAAGCGTATGCCGATGGTATGGCTGTCGCGGTTATCTTCTTAGCGAACGCATTTGGTTACCTGATGAACTACCTGTACTTCGCTCCGAAATTCCGTCAACTGCGTGTGGTAACGCCAATTGACGCGATTCGTATGCGTTTTGGTAGCTTCAACGAACAAGTATTTACTTGGTCTGGCATGCCGAACAGTATTGTTTCTGCAGGTATCTGGCTGAACGGTTTGGCGATCATCGCATCGGGCATCTTTGGCT
This sequence comes from Vibrio sp. 10N.261.55.C5, assembly GCF_041470505.1. NCBI lineage: Bacteria > Pseudomonadati > Pseudomonadota > Gammaproteobacteria > Vibrionales > Vibrionaceae > Vibrio > Vibrio sp. 10N.261.55.C5. Next base: position 50,493 of record NZ_JBFRMS010000034.1, on the reverse strand, counting down.
TCGACATGACGACAACCATCGTTCTGACTGGTCTTGTTGTACTGGTGATGTCGGTAACGGGCGGCTCTTGGGCGGTTATCGCGTCTGACTTCATGCAGATGGTTATTATCATGGCGGTAACCGTAACGTGTGCTGCAGTGGCTATCGTACAAGGTGGCGGCGTTACTGAAATCATCAACGATTTCCCTGTAGCAGAAGGCGCGTCATTCGTTTCTGGTAACAACCTGAACTACGTAAGCATCTTCGGTATCTGGGCATTCTTCATCTTCTTCAAACAGTTCAGTATCACCAACAACATGTTGAACTCTTACCGTTACCTAGCGGCAAAAGACTCAAAGAACGCGAAGAAAGCCGCTCTGCTAGCGTGTATTCTGATGACCATCGGTCCAATCATTTGGTTCATGCCACCTTGGTTTGTAGCAGGACAAGGCGTTGACCTTGCAGCACATTACCCAGACGCAGGTTCTAAAGCAGGCGACTTTGCTTACCTTTACTTCGTAGAGCAATACATGCCTGCGGGTATGGTGGGGCTTCTAATCGCAGCGATGTTTGCGGCAACCATGTCTTCTATGGACTCAGGCTTAAACCGTAACTCTGGTATCTTTGTAATCAACTTCTACCAACCGATTCTTCGTCCAAACGCGACAGAGAAAGAGTTGATGGTTGTGTCTAAGTTGATGTCTTCGGTTTTCGGTGTCGCTATCATCCTTATCGCACTGTTTATTAACTCACTGAAAGGCTTGAGTCTGTTCGACACCATGATGTACGTCGGTGCATTAATCGGTTTCCCAATGACGATTCCAGCATTCTGTGGCTTCTTCATTAAGAAGACTCCGGACTGGGCAGGTTGGGGCACGTTAGTGGTTGGCGCGATTGTGTCTTACATCGTAGGCTTCGTGATTACCGCTGAAATGCTACAAAATTGGTTCAACCTAGAGCCGCTAACAGGTCGTGAATGGTCTGATTTGAAAGTAGCGGTAGGCCTGATTGCTCACTTAACGTTTACAGGCGGCTTCTTTATTCTTTCGACTTTGTTCTACAAACCACTGGAAGCGTCTCGTCAGAAAGATGTTGATACCTTCTTCACTAACCTTGCGACACCTTTGGTCTCTGAATCAACCGCGCAGAAGAAACTGGATAACAAACAACGTCACATGCTGGGTTCATTGATCGCAGTGTCTGGTGTGGCAGTGATGGCGATGTTTGCTCTACCGAACCCATTCTGGGGAAGAATGATGTTCGTACTGTGTGGTGGTATCGTGTTTATCGTTGGTCTACTGTTAGTGAAAGCTGTAGACGACTCGGTTGAGGATGCGAAACAAGCGAAAAAAACAGCTTAAGTTAGCTAACCAGTTAAACAAGTAATTAAACATAAAACGGCTGAGCTCTAATGCTCAGCCGTTTTTTATTGTATGAGAAAATGAGCTTATAACGATTGGATAGGTGTCACAACAGGGGATTAATGGATGCTTTGAGTTTGACCAGAAGAGATGAATTAGATAAGGCGTGACGAGATGTACATCAACAAGGCTTGTAGGTCGACACTGCTTCGAGTCTTTTGCAGACGTTCATTGACCTGATCGTGAAGCAGGTTTCGAGTTAGGTTGGTCGCCGCGACAATGTGCTCACGCTGTGGCTTGGTTGGCAGAACAAGAGCAATGGCCACATGCACTTCGCCGATACGTGATGCCCAGTCAATTGGGTCGTCACTGACGATAACCGCAATCGAGAGATCTTGAGTCGATTCAAACATTACATGCGGCAGTGCAATACCCGGTGACACGCAGGTTGAAGAGCGTTCTTCTCGCTTAATAAATGCCAGAATCAATTCATCTGGGTCTTCTGGGTAAACAAGGTGAGCGAGCCCTTTCAAGCACTCAAATTTGGTCAGTTGGGTTTGCGCCTTAGCGTGGTGCCATTTGATATCACAAGGTGGGCATATTTGTGGCATTCGCTGAATTAGATCGCTAGAGAACTCATGGCTCACCTGTGAGCCAACCATGTCGTAATGCTCTGCAATTATGTCTTTGAGAACGAAACAGGCAAGCTCCGCATCAATACCGACCGCGGTTATCTGGCACAAATCACCACGAAGTAAACCTACTTGCAGCATCGCGACGGATTTGGAGAGATCAGCGGTTCGATTTTGAGTGATGTTGATAATGCGGATGTTGCTTTTGAATTTCTTCGCTAAGCGAGTCAGCGGCTGCGCGACATGTGAGTTCGCGGCAGGATCGTTAACGAAGAAGGTGATCTGGTATTCGTTCATGAAAAGTTTAAGTTCGACAATGCTTAATAAAGACTTTATCGATACTCAACAATACCTCTTCCATGGGAATGAATAAGGTTTTAGCTGGGTCAAATCGGTTTGGTTGTTCGATGTCGATATCAGAGACGATCAACACTTTGTCTGCGAGGGTAATATCTTGGGCGGTCAGTAAGTTTTCAATACCCATAGCGCCTTGCGTCTCAACCTTGATTGAAACGTTGAACTTAGGGGCTGTTTTATTTAGAGCATCAGCTGCCATATAGGTGTGCGCAATGCCTGTAGGGCACGCAGTTACCGCTACAATTCTCATTATTATTCTCGGCTTAATCTCGTCCCTGTTACGTTACAAAAGCTACCTTGGAAAAGCTATCTTGCATGGAAAATCCAGTATAGAAAGCTCGCATGGCGGAGGGACGATATTGTTATGGGTTCTGTGGATTTTATGGATTGGCGTTTTTTATTCCAAGGTGAAAGTCACACTCTGAGTTCTTGGTTACAATAATCCAGTTAATGCACCTTTCGTCCTATATATTGAGTGCCTTCACACCGTTAATCTTTTCATCTTATTAACCTTATCACTTACGTAATTACTTCAGTCTGAAATCAGGCGAGGCAGAGCAGCATATGGATATCACCAACATTATCGAGCCCGAGATTATCTGCTTAGATTTACAAGCAGACTCAAAATCGGCGGTATTTGAAGAGCTTGTTGAACTGCTCGACCGTGCCGGTAAGCTCTCTAATAAACGTGAATTTCTTGACGACATCTGGAAGCGTGAAGCCATCGGTAATACTGGCTTTGACGATGGCATCGCCATTCCACACGCGAAAAGTGCTGCCGTAGCTAAACCTGCGGTGGCGGTAGGTATCAGCCGTTCTGGCATCGATTATGGCGCAGACGGCGGCGAGCTGTCGGATGTGTTCTTTATGCTCGCTTCACCAGACAACAACGACGACCACCATATCGAGGTACTGGCTCAGATTTCGACCAGGCTTATCGAAGATGGCTTTGTTACAAAATTAAAGGCGGTGGAGTCTGTCGAGGAAGCTCAAGAGCTGTTTCTTGAAGCCAATTCAGAATCGTTCGATAGCTACGCATCTAGCCATCATGAAGTGTATGTCGAACCACTAAGCCCTTGGGCACAATCTCTTAATCGCCTCAAAGAACACTTATTATACGGCACCTCACACATGATTCCTTTCGTGGTTGCAGGTGGTGTGCTTTTGTCTTTGTCGGTGATGATGTCGGGTCATGGTGCAGTACCTGAAAGCGGTGTGTTAGCAGATATCGCACAGATGGGCATCGCGGGGTTAACCCTGTTTACAGCGGTGCTCGGTGGTTACATCGCGTATTCAATGGCCGACAAACCGGGTTTAGCGCCCGGTATGATTGGTTCTTGGGTTGCGGTGAATCAATACAATACCGGCTTTCTCGGTGCAATTGTGGTCGGTTTCTTCGCTGGTTTTGTGGTGAACCTCCTTAAGAAGATCAAACTGCCAGACAGCATGATCTCGCTGAGTTCTATCTTTATCTATCCACTAGTTGGCACCTTCGTCACTTGCGGTGCGGTGATGTGGGTGATTGGCTCTCCTATAGCCCAAGTAATGCTCGAGATGAACCAAATGCTCACGGGCATGGCAGGCTCCGGAAAAATGGTATTGGGCAGTATTTTAGGTGCAATGACGGCCTTTGATATGGGCGGCCCGATCAATAAAGTAGCAACGCTGTTTGCCCAAACTCAGGTGAATACTCAACCATGGTTGATGGGCGGTGTCGGGATAGCGATTTGTACGCCACCGCTAGGTATGGCATTGGCGACTTTCTTATCGCCAAAGAAATTCAAAAGAGACGAACGTGAAGCAGGTAAAGCGGCGGGTATCATGGGTATGATTGGCATCAGTGAAGGCGCGATTCCTTTTGCTGCCGCCGATCCTGCGCGCGTTCTGCCTGCGGTTGTTGCTGGTGGCATTGTCGGTAACGTGGTTGGCTTTATGTTCCATGTAGTGAACCATGCACCATGGGGTGGATGGATAGTGTTGCCAGTGGTTGATGGCAAGATTGGCTATATCGTTGGCACACTAGCGGGGGCTCTAACGACAGCCCTGATCGTGATTCTTCTGAAGAAGAACGTGGTCGAAGGTGAAGTGAATTCTAATCAGTTGACCTGTGGTTCGGTAACGGAAGAAGGGCAAGCAGATGTATTGGCGATCACTTCTTGTCCATCTGGTGTTGCCCACACTTTCTTAGCGGCGAAGTCTTTAGAAAAGGCGGCGCATCATCTTGGGGTTCGGATTAAAGTCGAACCCCAAGGTGCCAACGGAATAGGTAATCGCATTACCCAGAAAGACATTGAAAGGGCGAGGTTGGTGATCTTTGCTCACGATGTGGCGATTAAAGAAGTTGAACGCTTTGCGAACGTGAAAACCTTGGATGTCAGTACTAAGGAAGCAATGCTTAATGCTCAGGCGTTGATCATGAGAAAGGTGTAACTCTTTAAACCGCAAAGTTTATCATCTATAAAATTAACTAGATCAAAACTAAAAAGACTCCGCTCATGCTGGTTAAGGTGAAAGTGGAGTCTTTTTGTATTGTGCCCAATCAGTCAGGTCAGACGCTAAAAAGGGTGGTACTTAAATACGTCTTCAACCATTGAGTTGAGTAAATCGATATCGTCACAGGTTTTGGCGTAGGTACGCAGGCCTGCGATTTGAACCTGAACATGACGAGCAAGCTGAGTCGGTTCACGCTCTTTGCTTATCTCACCCAATTCTTGTGATTCTGCGATCAGCTTAGCGAACTCACCTTCCATGATTTTGAGTGATTTCTTTGCTTCTTCTAATAATTCGGCGTGTTCATCAGTCAGTTCTGCTACCGTTTTTGCCAGCATACACATGCCATTTGGCGAACTTTGTTTTGATTCGACCACAGCACGTTTGACGAAGCTTTCGAGCGCTTTGATTGGAGAGTCTGTTTCACTGCGGAAGCGGTTCAGATTCAGGATGCCAAGTTCGGTATAGCGAGCAAGCGTCTCTTTAAACAAACCTTCTTTGCTGCCGAACGTCGCGTAGATGCTGCCCGGACGCATATCAATCACGTCTTGCAGGTTGCGCATAGAAGTCGCATGAAAGCCCTTTTCCCAATACAGGTTCGTTGCTTTATCTACTACGTCTTGTCTATCGAACTTAGCGGTCTTAGCCATAACATCTACTTCATTAATCTGAACATATGTTCAATATTTTATGCTGAACGCCCGTTCTAGTAAAGGTGTGTTTAGCTGCTTTGCGCAGGCTTAGAACATCAAAGAGTTAATAAAACATCCAGATCATCAGGAAATAATCTTAATCATCAATAACTTCTACGGTCTTGTGCTGAGCGCCGTAGTAGGTGCCTTCATCGATGGTGTACATCAATGTTGCTTCGCACTCTGGACAATCGAATTCCTCATTGGGTTCAATAGCCGCTTCTTCTACCCATTCCCAACCGATATGTTCTTCGCAAGCGGGACAATCCATACAATATCTCTCAGTTGTTGTCGCATATTTATTGCGAATCTCTACTTTGATAATTCGGCATTATACATATTTAGTTAACGAGGAATAGACAGTTAATCAGCGCAGAATAGGGAGTTGATTAGTTGTGAATCAATCGCTGGTGAGCGTTGAATCTATAGTTAGTTCTGAATAGATTGTTTTCTCTGAGCACATAATTGGTGCAGGCCTACCCCTTTTGGGTAGTTAAAGTGTGTCAGATTTCAGTCGCTTACGTCAATAAAATGTTGTCGCATGTGTTTTGGGTATCGTTAGGTCGCTTAGCTAACAGTTTTATCGGTAAATCAATGAATTTTGTAAGGTTAAATGTTACCTTCATCGCATCGCGATCTGTGTAGCACGGTAATTGATGCACATTGATCAAGTTGAATAATTATATAGTCACAATTGAGGCGCATCTTATTAAGGGTGTGCGAGTTAGATGACTGAAAAGATTTGTTAGCTGCTAGGGAAATGATAATGAAATTAACCGATATGTCTTTTAAGCAAAAAATCATCGCTTTGCTTATTTTACCGATCTTGGGATTTCTATGGCTTAGCGTTTCTGCGATTTCAAAAGGCGTAGAAACCACCAGTGAATTGTCTTCATTAAACCAACTTACCCGTTTGTCGGTTGTGTACAGTGAACTTGTGCATGAGTTACAAAAAGAGCGTGGAATGACTGCCGGTTTTATCGGCTCACAGGGCACTAAGTTTGTCAGTGAACTACGTGCACAAAGAGCCAGTGCAGATAATAGACGTAATCTGAAAACCGAATACTGGCAATCTGCTGAAATCGATTTACCGCAGATCACTCGGCTGAACACTGAAATAAGCCAAAGCCTAAATCAAATTACTTCTATTCGTAATCGGGTCGATTCTCAATCGATTCCGCTGTCTGAGGCTTTGGGTTATTACACCCAACTTAATGCAAAGCTGCTGAGCGTATCGGCGTTAATTGCTGAGCTTAGCTCTGATGCTGCCATCACCACTGAAACCATCGCTTACTACAACTTTTTACAAGGTAAAGAGCGAGCGGGTATCGAGCGTGCTGTCCTAAATAATACCTTCTCTAAAAATGAATTTGGCCCAGGCATGTTGGTTAAATTCATCTCTTTGGTGACTGAGCAAAATACCTATTTCTCAAACTTTGAGGTATTGAGTAACCCAGCTAACGTTCGTTTCTTTGAACAGCAATTGAATGATCGTTCGGTGGCAGAAGTAGAAAAGCTTCGTGGTTTGGCTGAATCTAAGATGAGCGGTTTTGATGTTGATCCTGTGTACTGGTTCTCGCAATCTACCGCTCGTATTGTTCAGCTAAAGAAAACAGAAAACCGCCTAGCAGAGTCGCTTATCGCACTGACAGAGAAAAAAATGTCAGAGGCGCAGTCTGCGATGATGATGAGTATTGGTCTGTTTGCTTTGATAACCTTGTTCGCGACCTTCGTGAGCTATAAGGCGATCAGCGACCTGACGATGAGAGTAAAAGATCTTACAGTGATGTTGTCTAAGGTTCGTAATGACAACGACTTAACAGTTCGCGCTAAGTTCGTTGGCAACAGCGAGCTTGGACAGATCTCTTCGGCACTCAACGAAACGCTAGAGAAGTTTTCAAACGTTATCGACAACCTGTCTCAGTCGAGTCTGACCTTAGCTTCAGCCGCTGAAGAAACCTCACAAACCTGTCACTACAATTCGAACACGCTAGTGCAACAACAAGACCAAATTGGCTTGGTTGCGACGGCGACAGAAGAGTTATCAGCAACGGTGAACGAAGTCGCGGCTAAAACTCAGCAGACAGCAAGTTCCGCTAAACTGGTCGATGAGCAGTCTCAAGAAGGTTTGAGTACGGTTCAAAACTCTTACCACTCTATCGAAAAACTGGCATCTGAAATTAATGATCTAGCGGAAAAGATCACGCACTTACACGAGAGCAGTAATAACATCAACAGTGTGATTGATGTGATTAAGTCCGTCGCTGAACAGACTAACTTGTTAGCATTGAACGCGGCAATTGAAGCGGCAAGAGCGGGTGAGCAAGGTCGTGGATTTGCGGTAGTGGCTGATGAAGTTCGCACGTTAGCACAGCGTACTCAGCAGTCGACAGCTGAAATTGAAGGTTTCATCAGCTCGTTACAGTCTGATGTGCAAACCGCGTTTAATGTGATTGATAACAGTCAGAAGATGTCGTCTAAAGCGGTTGAGGATTCAAAAGAGGTGGAACACACCTTACAAGGTATCTCAGCATCGGTGAGCGAGATCTTTAGCATGACTGAGCAGATCGCAACCGCTACCGAAGAGCAAGCGGTAGTGACTCAAGATATTGCTCAAAACGTCATGGCAGTAGAGCAGAAGTCGACAGAATCTACGACAGGTGCAACGCAAATAGCTGCAACAGCCAAAGAACAAGCTCAGTTAGCAGCTTCATTGAAAGATATTGCGAGTACGTTTAAGAGCTAACTAGCAAGCACTCCAATAAGAAGTAAAATGCCCGTTAGTCTCTACTTTTAATAGCAGGACTAACGGGCTATTTGTATCTGCTGTCTTCTAAATGGCAACAGATAGTCCATTCAATGGGGATCTACCCCATAAACCAAGACACGAAAATCAACGCACCAAAACCAAATGTCGCCATTAATGCCGTGTCGCCACCGGCTGCTGTGTAGCTGCCTTCGGTTTGTAGGTGAGGGAAGTCAGGTCTGCGAACCTTAACTACCATTGCGAGTGGGCCCCAGATAGCTAGGAACACCAGGACCATGCCTGCATAGTCCAGCATGCTTACAAACTGGCTAGCGAACAGCTCAGCTAATACCAAAGGTAAGATGAAGGTTAGCGCATAAGCCAACGCTTTGTTGTTGGTCACCGCATCTTTGTTTTGGTCGTAAAGCGCCATCGACACGCCGAGGAAAGAAGTCACCAAGGCCAGAGCAGAGAACAGAGCGATCACCACTTTCAACCAAGCAGATTGGCCGCTGAACGCAGAGATCAACTCAGAGATATTGTGGAACTGGCTTATCGCGTCTGTGCCAAGGTTGCCGATAATCGCGAATAACCAAGTTAGGTAGCAAATTAATGGAATCACTGAGCCTAGCAGAATCATATTGCGGATCTGCTTTTGAGTTGCTTCACGGTTGTAGATAACCAGTGACGGGATCACCACCATAGAGGCAAAGCTAGTAAAGATAACTGCGCTGTATTGCACCACGTCGTTGGCCGTGTATTGGCTGGTTTGAGTTAGGTAATCAAGGCGAATGTTGCTAAATAATGACGCGATAACGATAAACAGCATCACGACCATCAAGATGAATAGCCCGCGATTCAGTTTGTCGATATAAGACTTGCCCGAGACGACGATAGCACCCATCAATAGGCTGAAAATGGTATACGCAACGGATGCTGATACATCGACACCAACGTCGAGCAGTAGCTTATGAATGATGTCACCGACACCCAAGATATAAGCGATCAACATGCATACTAGCAACAGGTAAAAGAGTGCATTGATAAAGTGTTTACCTTTGCTGCCCAGAGTGAGGTAAGCAACACTGCTCATGCCACTGTTGTCTTTAGTTTTAGTGCATGCTTCTGCCAGGAGGAGTGCAGAGTATGTGGTGCCGATAAAGATAAGTAGCATCAGCACTGAGCTGATCATGAAGCCAAATTGGGCCAACACCATGGGAATAGCGAGCATGCCAGCCCCTAATGCAGTTCCTGACAGAATCAAAGAACTGCCGAATAATTTCATATTCAAGAAAAACAACCTCAAGCGATCCAATTAAATTTTGTTTGGATTGTAAATAATTGTTTCCAAGACTAACAAAATACTCAGTAAAGTTAGGGGTTAATTTCTAATAAATTTTGAATTTTTCTAAAAAATTTAAGCAGGAATTTCTGGTGTATATGTGTGGTTGATTTAAGTATTCACTCGGTGAGTTTATTTATCGTTTAGTTAACGTTCGTCCATTATTGAATGATTTAGAAATTGGCAAAATTCAGTTAAAAAGAAGTATGTTTATGAGCTAATTGAAGACGATTCTAGTGAGTCGGATGCGGATAGTACGATTGTGGGTGCGATTATCTTTACGCCGCTTTCATTTGACGATGAAACCAAGGCATATTTGCTTTCACCAGTCGCGGTGAGCACTCAGGTTCAAAAGCGTGGTATTGGCCAGCAACTGATTAATTTCGGTTTGCAGGTTCTAAAAGATCAAGGTGTTGAGCTTGCAGTGACGTACGGTGATCCTAGTTATTATTCAAGAGTGGGCTTTGGAAAAATTACCGTTGAGCAAGTCCCAGCGCCATTTGAATTGAGTTTCTCTCACGGTTGGTTAGCTCAATCGTTGACTGGTGGTCAAGTCAAAGTAACAAGTGGAAAGTCGAGCTGTGTTAAAGGCTTGGCTCACGCAGAATATTGGTAGCCGCTTGCAAAAAAATTGAGAAATAGAGAAAGCCCATCAGGTGTTGCCTGTTGGGCTTTCTCGTTATGAACAAAAGATATCCGTCAGGCTTCAATGTACAATCTGAACGAGTGTTCAAAATGGTACTTGAACGATCGTTCTTGTTTGATCTATATTGTTTTCACACCAACGGAGAACATTCATTAATTGCTCCGTGATTGAATTACTTTAGAACCATAAATTGATAGGGATAGAGCAATGAGCAACTTCAAAATTCACTCAGTAGAATCCGCGCCAGAACAAAGCCAACCTATTCTTGAAGGCGCCAAAAAGCAGATGGGCAGAGTGCCGGGCTTGTTTGGTGTGTTGGCTGAATCTCCAAACACACTTAAGGCTTACACTCAGCTTCATCAGGCGTTTAGTGACTCATCTTTCGATGCCGAAGAGCTAACGGTTGTTTGGCAAACCATCAACGTTGAACACGAATGTCACTACTGCGTTCCAGCGCACACAGGTATCGCACATTCAATGAAGGTTGATCCTGCAATCACCGAAGCACTGCGTAATCGCACGGCTCTACCCACTGAAAAACTGCAAGCACTGCATGATTTTACGCTGAGCATGGTGCGTAACCGCGGCAATGTGCCTGAAAGTGAAATGGCAGCATTTTTCGAAGCGGGCTACGGTCAACAACAAGTGTTAGAAGTGATTCTTGGCCTGTCTCAGAAAGTGATCAGTAATTACGTAAACCACGTTGCTAAAACGCCAGTCGACAAAGTATTTGAACAGTTCGCTTGGCAAGGTTAATCGCATTTAACTAACCATCGTATTTAAGCAACTCAAGATATGATAATGATGAAAGCCCCGCTCAGTTGAGTGGGGCTTTGTTGTTTGGGTTGAATATGGAATTAACAAGGTTACCTAACGTACGTGCCTAGCGATTATCTTCGCTAGTGTCACAAGCCCTTCTTTCCACTCTTTGCTCTCTTCAATGTTGGCGACAGTGAAGCGCAGACAGTGTTTATATTGGTCGTTGGTGCCAAATACTGTTCCGGGTAAGATCCCCAATTTATGCTTCAAACAATCTTGATAGACCGCGTAGCTATCGACCGATTCAGGCAGTGTTATCCAGTTTAAAAAAGAGCCTTCCGGTTTTGATAGGTGGTATTGCCCGACAAGGTGTGGGTAGCTATCTAGTGCTTGTATTAACAGGCTTTGGAATTGCTTTTGATTGGTTTGGTAGAGCCGCTTCATCTTAGACAAATGACTGCGATATTTGCCGGTAGTGAGAAATTGACCCACAGCGGATTGCATCAGATTTGAGCTGCCCATGTTGTCGCATAAAAGGTACTTTTCGACCAAAGGTTGGTAGCGCCCAGACAGTAACCAACCGATTCGCAAGCGTGAGTCTAATGTTTTAGACAGTGAGTTGACGTAGATGACTCTATCTTGATCATCAAGCTCTTTGAGGCTCGCGATTGGTGTGTCGAATGCCAAGCTACCGAACACATCGTCTTCGATAATTGGTAAAGATCCGGTGATCTCCAGTAATGCTTTTCGATTCGCCAATGGCATTCTTGAGCCGGTTGGGTTAGTAAAGTTTGGCGTTAGCAGTAAGGTTTTCACTTCCCATTTGTCCAACGCACTCTGTAGTGATGGGATATCAATACCGTGGCTAACGCTGCTTGGGATTTCAAGGGCTTGCAAGCCAAGTGATTCAAGTAAAAGTAGATTACCGAAATAACAGGGCGACTCGACCGCCACGATGTCGCCGGGCTTGGTGAGCGCACGCAAAGCTAGACTGATCGCCTGTTGAGCACCATGAGTAATTGCAATCTCTTTCGAGCCCGCAGGCACACCAAGATCATGAGTGATCTTTAACAATTGCTTTACTAATTGCTCGTCGCCGGGGGGTAGTTGGTAATAACCGGGAAGCTGAGTTTGTAATCGACTGTGACGGCCAATCTCGGCATACAAGCTACGAATCGCAGGATTGTTGATGTTCGGGTGCGCGGAGCCTGCCAACAGTTTCAGGCGACCTTTTGGACGAGAGAGTACCGATTTGGTGACAGACAACAGATCGACTTTTTGAGGTTGGCTTGATGCATCCCAGCTGGTGGTGTTCGGTGCTTTCACGCGATAGCCAGATTTAGGTACTGAATAAACCCAGCCTGTGGCTTCCAGTTCTTGATAGGCGCGAATTACGGTGTTTTTGCTCACACCCAATTGTTCGCTTAATTGGCGGATCGAGGGAAGGCGATCGTCTGGGTGAAATAACCCTTTATCAATCTGAGCCTTAATATGTTGTTCGGTAGCGAGATATTTATTGCCGCTGACTTCTGCTTCCACGTTGTTCTCCCTCATAGCTCACACTCAACCTGTAACCATTTAAAGTGTTATATCTGTATCTTTATTAGTTATCTGTACCCAACTAAGGTAACAGCATTGATGAAGAGTTGACCAGAGGTTTGTAATGCTGATTAAAATGATTCCGTTTGTGTTTGTAATATTGTGGTCGTCAGGCTTTGTTGGCGCTCGTCTTGGCGTGGAATACGCGGAACCCGCAACATTACTTTCATTGAGGATGGTGGCCAACGTGGCGCTGTTCTTGGTTTTGATTGCAATCCTTAAGCGTCGTATTCCTCGTGGTCGAGCATTCTTCCACGCAAGTGTGGTTGGCATCTTGATTCATGGTTTCTACCTTGGTGGCACCTATCTGGCGATTGATATGGGTATGCCCGCCGGGTTGAGCTCTCTACTTGTTGGCTTACAACCGATTCTGACCGCCTTGATTATGATCAGCTGTACTTCGCAGCGTTTTAATTTTGCACAGTGGTTGGGATTAGCGCTTGGTTTTGCGGGTATTAGTTTGGTGTTGATGGGTAATATTGAATGGCAGTCAGACGACCAAAAAGGCTTGGCAACATTATTGTGTTTGGTTTCTTTGGTGGGTATTACCTGCGGCACTCTGTATCAGAAGCGCTTCTGTCAGGGGACAGATATGGTCGGCGGTGCGATGGTGCAATACTTGGCTTCTGCGGCGTTGTTTCTGCCGTTCGCAATGCGTTACGAAACTATGCAAGTAAACTGGACGATAGAATTCACGTTGACTCTAATTTGGCTGGTGGTCGTTCTGTCTTGTGTTGCCATCCTATTGTTGCTTTACATGGTAGAGCACGGTGCATCTTCAAGTGTGGCTTCGGTCTTTTACTTGGTGCCACCGACGACAGCAATCCAAGCGTGGCTTATTTTCGGTGAGTCGTTCGACATGTATGGCGCGATGGGCTTTGCGTTGTCGGCAGCTGCAGTTTATTTGGTGGTGAGGAAGCCAGAATGGATTAAGGTTCGCAGACGAACAGTGTTACAGCGGTAGTTTGTATACCAAAACTCACTCTACTTAAAGTCGATGACTAGAAACAAAAAAGAGCCTGAATATTCAGGCTCTTTCTGTATCAAATATTGGCTAGCGACTTTTGATTAGCGTTTCATCAAGCAAGCGTAAGCCGTTGTAAACGGTGCTTCTTGGTATTGCTTAAGGCCAGTTTCTTTGAACTTCATCATTAGAGGGTTACGCTTAAGGCTCTCTTTGATGTCAGCAGGAGATACAACGGTTACGTCTAGGCCGTCGATCAGTTGAATCGCTGCTTCTAGTTTGAAACCAAAGCCACCGCCAGCAAATTTGCCTTTAGTCTGACGTTGGCGAATTACAACTTTTTCTACTTGGTAATCTTCCATTAACTTTGCAAAAGAGAATTGAAAGTCTTTCATATTCTGTGTGTCGTTTGCGTCGCTAATCGCAACCTTAGAAACTCGGCAATCAGGAATGTTAAATACGCCGTCTGACAGAGAAAGAAGACAGATGACTGCATCGTTACCTTTGATTTCAACACCACAAATTTTCATGTTCTTACCTACTTATTTTAGAGCCCTACATTATGGTGTTATTTCTAACACTTCTCCAGTATTTGCGCGTATCAGCAGCAAATAAGTCTAAATCAGAGAGTATTTTAGTCGCCGAAAGTTAACCTTTGATTGAAAAAACATCACACGAATTTACGGTATCGTTTGCTATGAGATGAAGCTCACAAAAGCTTAGCGGGATTTTATATGTGTGCTGTATATTGCGCGCGCATCCCTATTTGAAGTGTGGTTATTAATCCCAATGAATATCAATAATCTTTCGATTAAGAGTAAAATCGCGATCCCGCTGTTGGTGATTGTGATTGTTTTTTCTACCGTTACTGTGCTTAATGTCATTAGATCTAATGCTCAGGCTGCGATTAATAACGAGCTCAATAATGTGGTTCAGCCAGTGCTAGATAACCTAGAAGATGGCTACCGAGATATCTACCAAATTATCGCTTCGGCACAAGGTCTGTTGCTTGCGAAAGACCAAGCGGCGGTCGAGTACCAAAAGTTTGAATTTAAAGACAACGCTTACAAAGCGGTTCCTCGTTTTGAAAGTGTCGAAACCTTGTATCAAGCGGGCGTGTTGGATCCATCTTCACGTGGCGAGTTATCAAAGCTTGTTAACGCGATGAGCAAGTGGGTGGCACTGCACGAGCCAATGTTCGCTGATCCGGCAAACGCAGACCAATACAATATTGATTACTCACCAGCGCTTGACGCAGAGTTTGCGATCATTCGTACTCAATTGCGCGATATCCGAACTCTGATCGAATTGAAACAGAAAGAGCTTCGCCAGCAAGCTGATGACTCTATTGAATCAAGCAAGTTGATCATTGAAGTGGGTATGGCAGTTGCTGTTTTTGCCGCGCTTTTTGCTATGTGGTTGTCGAATCGCTTTATCGTTCAGCCAATCCAGAACGTAGAGAAAGCGATGAATGAGATCGCATCGGGCGACGGTAACTTGTCTCAACGTATGAAGGTCGAAGGTAATGACGAGATCGCTCGTTTGAGTTCTGCTTTCAACCAGTTTGTTGGCAAGATCCATGTCACCGTGGAGCAAGTTATTCTCACATCGAACGCAGTACGTGGCGAGATGGAAAACATCAAATCACTCACGCAAAGTGTTGCTGAATTCTCGTCTAATCAACAGCGAGAAAGTGAAGTGGTCGCGGCTGCAGTTCATGAAATGCAAGCAACCAGTGAAGTGGTGAGTGGTAACGCATTAGATGCGGCAACCGCAAGTAACGTTGCAAACCATGAAGTGGAATCGGCCGATACTACGCTTGGCTTAACTGTTACTTCGATTGAACGCCTTGCGCAAGATATCGAGAACGCGGGTGGTGTGGTTCAAGAACTAGATACAGACGTGAAGAACATCGCCTCAATCCTTGGCGTGATTAAAGGTATTGCAGAGCAAACCAACCTACTTGCTTTGAATGCGGCAATTGAAGCGGCACGAGCGGGTGAACAAGGTCGTGGCTTTGCAGTTGTGGCTGATGAAGTTCGTGCGCTTGCGAGCAAAACTCAAGACAGTACAGGCGAAATCCAATCAATGATTGAACGCTTAGAAGTGGGGGCTAAACATGCGGTTGGCGTGATGACTGAAAGCAAAGTGAGTGGCGAGAAAACCATTGTTCAAGCAGGAACTGCAGCGTCTTCATTGAGTGAGATTCGAAACTCAATCGGTAAGATGAACGACATGAACACACAAATCGCTACAGCGGCTTCTCAGCAGTCCCAAGTGTCTGAAGAAGTGAATAAGAATGTTCAACGCATCGCTGAAAGCACCATGCAAATGGTTGAGATGGCGAGCAGCGCAGAAAATGCATGTATGGCATTAGCCGAACAGTGTGAAGCGCTTGATAGCCTTGTGTCTCAGTTTGAAGTGTGATCTTCAAAATTAGACAGACGCATATGAGCCGATAATGGTTGCTCGTTTGAATTCCATTAATCAGCGCTGAACGAAAAAAAGCCCGTACTCTATGAGTGCGGACTTTCTTTTTGACTAGGTGATCAGTTTTTAAACCTGATCAATCACTCAGTGTTAGCTGCTAAGACCGTCTTTGTATGTGTAACGGTAGTCCACTTTTACGTTCGCTTGGTAGTGGATGTCGCCGTTCATGTTAGTGATCTTTTTCACTTCCATATTTGCATCATCAATCTTGAACGAATCGTATTTGGTTGTCTGTTGGAACTGTGGCAGTTCTCTTGAAAGCTCAAAAGGTGTTTTTGCGCGTAACTCATCCATAAGGTTGGTGCCTGCATCGTATGCTTCGACTTCACTAGCATATGTGTCAGATTTTAGCGTTGTTTCTTGAATTGTTGTTTTAGTTGCTGCAAACGCAGTGGTGCTGAGTACAAGAGTTGATGCAAGTATGATTAACTTCTTCAAAGGGATACCTTACTTTGTTGTACCAGTGTTTTAGAGATTCTCACCCTAGCAATAGAGGATGAGGTTAATGTTAGGACAAAAATATGGTTCTGTAAGGGAATGACTATAGGTGCCGAAGATTAATGCACAGCGCATATCAAGCAAGGTGACACTGATATCTAACTTCAATACACTGTATGGGTAACCAAAGTTCAGCATAAGGTAAAGGCATGGCCAATTGGGAAGGGGTAAGTGAGTTTGTTGCAGTGGCAGAGCGTGAAAGCTTTACTGGTGCGGCGCAGAAGCTCGCTACGTCGGTGGCTCAAATCAGTCGTAGAGTAGCAAACCTCGAAGAACGACTCGCAGTGAAACTGCTCAATCGAACGACGCGTAAGGTGTCTCTTACAGAGGCTGGGCAACTCTATTATCAGCAGTGTAAGTTGCTGGTTGAAGGCTTAGAAATTGCTGAGCTTGCGGTCACGCAGATGCAATCCACACCCAAAGGCTTACTGAAAGTCACCGCGCCTGTGACTTATGGTGAGCGCCAACTCGCCCCAATACTGCATCAATTCTTAAAGCTTCACCCGCAAGTAGAGCTTGAGCTGATGCTGACCAATCAAAAGCTCGATCTTATCGATTCGGGTGTTGATGTTGCGATTCGTCTTGGCCGCTTGGAAGACTCAAGCCTTGTGGCAAAGAGGCTGTCTCAACGCCAACTTTATGTATGTGCAAGCCCTGAATATATTGAACGTTATGGGGAACCGCATACATTATCTGAATTAAATAATCATCAATGCTTAGTTGGTGGATTTGAACACTGGCGCTTTAAAGAAAATGGTCGCCCTCGTTCGGTTCGTGTTAACGGACGCATTAAGTGCAACAGCGGTTTAGCGTTATTAGATGCTGCGAAGCAGAGCATTGGCTTGGTGCAGTTACCTGAATACTACGTGAGTGAAGATCTAGACTCTGGAGAGTTAGTCGAAGTGCTTTCCGATTACCGAGACGACAAAGAAGGGATCTGGGCGTTGTACCCTCAGAACCGTAATCTATCTTCAAAGGTTCGCCTGCTGGTGGACTTCCTTTCTGAGCAATTGGATTAGTGTATGGCTTAAAACCTCCACCGATAAAAACGGGCTTCAGAATAGAGATTCTGAAGCCCGGCGTGTTTTAGGATTAATTATCGTTTGATTACGGCTTACTAGACCGAAAATGTATTAGACGGTGAAGCGATCCACCAAGTGATACAGCTCATTTGCACGACTGTTGAGGTTTTGGCTACCTGTACGGTTTTGATTCGCGAGTTCTGCCGATTGTGAGCTTTGGTCAGAAATCACCACGATGCGTTGAGATATTTCTTGTCCTACAATATTTTGCTGTTCAGTGGCTGTCGCAATAAGCGAGTTCATGTCCATGATGGTATCAATCGACGCTTGGATCTTCGCCAGTGCTTTGGCTGCGGCATTCGCTTCTTCCACGGTTTGCGCACTTCGGTTTTGACTTGAATCCATCGCTTTCACAGCAGCATCTGAGGCAGCTTTAAGTTGCTCAATCATCTTGTGAATGTCGCCAGTGCTTTCTTGAGTACGGCTTGCCAGTTTACGAACCTCATCGGCAACCACAGCAAACCCACGACCTTGTTCGCCTGCACGTGCAGCTTCAATCGCGGCATTCAACGCGAGTAGGTTAGTTTGCTCGGCAATGTCTTGGATGACCGCCAACGAAGAGGAGATATTCTGCACATCACCTTCTAAACGAGACACGACAGTGTTGGCTTCTGATACTTCGCTCGCTAGGCCTGCCACCGAATCTGCAGCGGCGTTTACTATCTGTTGCGCTTCTTTGGCATTGCCCTCTGCAAGTTTAGCGGAATCCGCCGCTTGGCTAGCGTTGCTCGAGATCTCTTGCGCCGTTGTGGTCATTTCAGTCATCGCCGTTGCAACTTGTTCAGTCTCTTCACGTTGCCCAGTAGCAATCTCGTCGACCTGCGCAGCGCGAGAAGACATGCTAGATGTCTCGGCTACGACTTGCTGACCGACATCGCTTACGCTGCGAATGATGGTTTGAAGGCTTGCCACGAAGGCGTTGAAGTTCTCGCTGAGCTTAGTGAACTCAGGCGCTTTAAATGTTTCCATTCGAGCGGTTAAATCGGCTTCGCCACTCGCGAATGCGCTGATTGAACGATCAAACTGCTCGAGTGGTCGCATGATGGTACGGTTGACGGCAACGGCAAACACAGCAACTACTAGGGCAATCAAACCACAGAATATAGCGATCGCCGTCAATGAGCTTTGTAACGCAGCATTTGAGCTCTCTTTCATCTCTGCGATGACCGCATCGATGTCGTCAGTATAGAAGCCTGTACCTAGCATCAAGTCCCACTGGGGAACGAATATCGAGTAGCTCAGTTTCGGTAGGGCTTCGGATTGACCAAGTTTTGGAAAGTAGTAGGTGGTGAATTCACCAAGCTTTGAGTTCTTGATCAAGTCACGAATCAGGTAGTTGCCTTTTTTGTCTTGCAGGTCGTAGTAGTTGTTACCAATACCATCGTTGTTTTGTCCAACAACCACTCGAACGCCTTTAGAGTCGTAGCCAAAGATGTAGCCAGATTCGCCATATTCGAGTGTTCTTAATGTTGGTAAGGCTTCTTCTAATGTTGCACCTCTATCCAAAAATGGGCTGATCGAAGAGTAGGCCATTTGTAGATACGCTTTGAGTTCCTTTTCTTTCATCGCCATCATATTGCTACGCGTCGATTCAACTTGCTGTGCGGTTAGCTCGGTGCTCTTCATATACGTCACGCTCATCATGCCAATTGCCATTAGTAGCAACGGAATGAAAGAGAGAATATAAAGGCGGTTTTTGATGGTTAGGGTCATGTCACGCTTCCTGTGTGATTATCTCATGCAATTTTCAACACATTATTAATGTGGTTTTAAAATGTAAATGGACTTGTTGTTGAATTGTTATCCAGAAATGTTTTTATTTTATAAACATGATGGCGGTTAGGTTTTTGACGTTAGAAGCCTTGCAACTAGGGGCTTAATGATAAAAAGAGCGGTTTGTTACGATGCTTTTGAATTTGGCGCTGCTTTGGTAGAATGCGACGCTTTGTAGCACCCTGCTATGTCTATTCGTTAAGTGAGAAAGATTCATGAACAAAAGCCATGTGACTATTGGTTTAACTAACCCAAAGAGCCCGACAAACGTTGGTGCTGTTATGCGCGCGGCTGGTTGTTACCAAGTCGACGAAGTTAAATACACAGGGCAACGCTACGAAAAAGCCGCAAAATTCCACACCGATACTAAGAGTGCTGCGCGTACTATCCCACTAACGGGTGTCGAGTCGTTTTTGGATAACCTTGATTCAGAAACGAAAATTGTTTGTGTAGAACTCGCTGAGGGTGCAACACCACTGCCGCGTTTTAAACACCCAGAAAATGCCATCTATATCTTTGGCCCTGAAGACGGTTCTATTTCTCAAGATGTCGCCGACAGAGCAGATCATGTTGTTTATGTACCAACAGTAGGCTGCATGAACTTGGCTGCGACAGTTAACGTGCTGCTTTATGATCGCCTTGCTAAGTCAGATGAAATGGACGAGAGCAACGAGCTGATTAAGAAAAGCCGTGATAACCGTAACCATCTGCTAATCAAAGAAAAGTAACTATTTACTTCTAGTAAAAGTAACGATCTGCTTCTAGTGTTATCTATCCCGTAAGCAATCGGATATTATCTTTGGTTCATCATTAGATAATTGAAGGGTTAGATAACACCATGGAAGACAAGCAATTACTTGCCGCGCTACAGCAACACTCTGTCCTCGATCTCTATCAGTTATTCCAAGAAGTTGGTCAAAACCGCTCTTTGTATGCATTACTAGAGAGGTTATCTTCCCTTAAAGAACATCATCAACTGAGTACTCGTCTTAGCCCTTTTAAGCCTCATATCGAAGGATTGCTAGCTCAATTTGATAGCGCCACGCCAGATAGCGAGATCCTCAAGGCAGTCGCTCTTCAGTCTGAGATTCAGCAACGAGGCCACAGTATGAGTCGTTACATCATGACATCAGATAACCATCGCCATTTTTCCCCAAGTGTAGACCTAGTCATGTTTGGTGATTCGATCACCGAATGGGCCCCGTGGGCGGATATCTTTCGCGATATCTCGATGGTCAATCGCGGTCTCGCGGGCGATACCACAACAGGCATGTTACGCCGTATTGATACCACGTTGAATGTGAAGCCCAAGCTGGTTTGCTTTATGGCAGGGATAAACGATTTAGCTCAGGGTTATGATGTCGACCATATCTACCAGAACTACATTGATATGCTTAAGGTGTGGCAAGAAAACGATATTCGAACATTGGTGCAATCAACGCTTTATGTTGGCTCTAAACTGCAAGGTTTAAATCCGTCGGTTGAACTGCTCAATAGCAAGCTAAGCGAGTACTGTACACAGCAAGGCATTGCGTTCTTAGATGTGAATTCAGTATTGTCGCCTAATAAGCTGTTGTCGAACAAGTACTCGTGTGATGATCTGCATTTGAATGCGAAGGCTTATCAAACTTGGGCTGAGATACTTCAACCTACGATAGCTGAGCTACTAAAATAGACTCACGCAAAACGCTAGCTAGACCGATAAACAGCTTAGCTAATACAAGAAAAGCCAAACCCTAGATTTGTTTCGCGAACCATAAGGACATCAATGTGAACCTAAGACAATTGGAAGTCTTTTACGCCATTATGCAGACCGGAACCGTATCTGGAGCCGCGCGCAGCTTGCATGTGTCGCAACCAAACGTGACCCGTATTTTGGCGCACACGGAGCAACAACTTGGGTTTGGCTTATTCGAACGAGTTAAAGGGCGATTGGTGCCAACGGTTGAGGCAAAAACCTTACTGCCAGAAGCGGAAAAGGTGTATCAGCAATTGGGGCAATTTCGATCTCTGACCAACAAAGTGAAGCAAGGCCATCAGCATTTACGCATTGGTGCGCCGCCGATTTTAGCGACTAAATTACTGACTCCGGTAATCGCCCAAATGTCTCGCGAGCAAAATGGCAGTAAGCAAGAGCTCTCTTTTGAGTTGCTGACTGCAAACCGTGATGAGCTGTGTGCTGGGTTATTAAAGCATGAGCTTGATATTGCTATCGCGTTTGGCGATGAAGCACCGCCTGCGATATTAAGTGAAACGCTATTAACCGAATCACTAAAGGTTTTGGTTCCTTCCAATACGGTTGATCATTTCCCCGCGGAATTGACGTTAGATGATCTGATCAATTATCCGCTGCCAATCATCGGGCTCGATAGCCGCGATCCATTAGGCTTCCTGTTACATCAAAGCCTTATTGCACGCGATGAGCATTATCACCACCCGATATCTGTACGTGGGTATAGCGCGGCGGCGGAACTGGTCAAGCACCAAGCGGGGTTTGCGATTGTTGATCCGTGGACGGCAGAGCAATATCAAAATGACGATGCGGTTTGTGTGTTGCCGCTTCAACCAGACATCCAATTTTCGGTATCGATGCTTTGCGCAGAGCACACCCCTCAGTCGATTTCCGTTAAGCAATTTATCGCTTCATTGAAAATCCATACTCACCCTATAACTTAAGGTTATAGGCTCGCCATAAATAGGCATTCGGCAGCTTCGAAGTTCTTAATTAAAGTAAACCCATACAAGGGCTTATTAATTAGGAATACTCATGTCGATCGCTCAACCTTACCTTCTTTTTCTTGGGGATGTTACTGACCCACTCGCTGCAAAAACAGCTCGCGGTATTCATCAATGGCGACCAGAAATCTGCCTAGGTCAACTGCGTTTAACGGGTGATACCGTTTCACTGGGCTTAACGGATATGACCCTGCAAGAGGCGCAAGCGCAGGGCGCGAAGACGCTAGTGATTGGTACCGCAAATCCGGGTGGTGTTATTCCTGATTCTTGGCAGTCAACCATTATGGCCGCTGCAGAAATGGGATATGAGATTG
Organism: Vibrio sp. 10N.261.55.C5; assembly: GCF_041470505.1. Lineage (NCBI taxonomy): Bacteria > Pseudomonadati > Pseudomonadota > Gammaproteobacteria > Vibrionales > Vibrionaceae > Vibrio > Vibrio sp. 10N.261.55.C5. The sequence goes on along the minus strand of NZ_JBFRMS010000034.1, from coordinate 28,033 downwards.
CATCTGGCATGCACCAACGATTGAGTGAATTTTCACCGCTTGCTGACATGCAGCAACAAGGATTGACTAAGCTTCATGATGTACGCCATTTTGACGGTGTTCTTAATGTTGGTAACGGTAAGCTTCGTCAAGGTAAGCGCCTGCTTACTGTCGGAACTGATTGCTCAGTAGGCAAAATGTTCTCGGCATTAGCGATTGAAAAGTCGCTTAAACAAGCGGGAACATCCGCTCAGTTTAAAGCGACAGGGCAGACAGGTATTTTGATTGAAGGCAGCGGTATTTCGATTGATGCGGTGGTTGCGGATTTTATTTCTGGCGCAGTTGAAGCGATTAGCCCTGATTTTACCGACCACGATTGGGACATCATTGAAGGGCAAGGCTCTTTGTTCAACCCTTCGTTTGCAGGCGTGAGTTTGGGTCTTTTACATGGCGCACAAGCTGATGCCTTAGTGCTGTGTCATGAAGTTGGGCGACCACATATTCGTAACCTTCCTCATGCTAAATTACCAAGCATAGAACAGACGATTGAAGCCAACTTGCAAGCGGCGCGACTGACTAATCCAGACGCGAAGCTGGTGGGTATCTGCTTGAACACGTCGGCGATTAGCATTGAAGAGGCTGAGACATTGTGCCAAGAATGGACCACACTCTATCAAGTGCCAGTGACGGACCCAGTGCGCTTTGGTGTACAACACATTACTGATCATTTGCGACATTCACTTTAACGACTTCATCATTTCTACGTTTCCATTTGTTAAAGTGAACATCAACCGAGTGAAATTATGAAGATTACAGCTGAACCCATTATTATCGCGATGCAAACGCCTTTTCGCATCTCTCGTGGCAGTCGAACTGAGTGTCACGTTGTTCGTGTTTACATTGAACATGGTGGCAAACGAGCTCAGGGCGAATGTACGCCTTACCCACGATACGGCGAGTCATCGGAGTCTGTGTTAGCGCAAATCCAGCAAGCTGCTAGCTCTCTTGAAATGGCCTTTGAGCGCGGCATGACTGATCCTGAAGAATTACGAGATCATCTTCAGTCTTTATTGACCGGAGGGGCAGCGCGCAATGCGGTCGATTGTGCGCTTTGGGATTTTGAAGCGCAGCAGAATGACCAGATTTTCCCAAATAGCTTGTTCGAGTTGCCTGCTCAAATCGTGACAGCAATGACAGTCTCGATTGGCACGCCAGAAGCGATGGCGACTCAAGCTCGAGACTATGTCGCGAATGGTGCGAAACTTCTGAAAGTGAAGCTTGATGGCGAGCAAGTGGTAGAGCGTGTTCGCGCGGTACGAGAAGCTGCGACAGATGTTCAAATTGTATTGGATGCCAATGAAGCGTGGACAGGGTTGAATCTCGAAGAGTTGTTCAATCAACTGGTAGAATTTGATATTGCGATGATCGAGCAGCCGTTACCCCAACAGCATGATGCCTCACTGGCGCACATCAAGCACCCGATACCACTGTGTGCCGATGAAAGTTGTCATACTACCTCACAGCTCTCATCGTTGTTGGGCAAGTATGAAATGGTCAACATCAAGCTCGATAAAACGGGCGGCCTGACTGAAGCATTGGTACTTGCAGAAGAAGCCCAAAGGCTCGGTTTTACTCTGATGTCGGGTTGTATGCTCGGTACATCGTTGGCGATACGTGCAGCTCTGCCTATCGCCGTTCAATCTGAAATCGTCGACCTCGATGGCCCAGTCTTACTTGGCCAAGATGTAACACCAGCACTGACTTATCGAGATGGGATGATTGTTCTTTAAGTTCCTAACAAATTAGCTAGGAATCTCTCCATACAAAAATCGCATAAGCGTTAACTTATGCGATTTTTTGTTTGTACCGTTTTACAGAGATAAGTAAACCATACTGCAACTACTCACTTGCTTCATTGAGTGGGGTGTACTGAACTGCTAAATACAACCCGCCTAGAAAATACAGTGTTTAGCAAAATCGCCAGCTTCATTAGCCGTCCAGTCACCTTTAGGCTTTTCTTTCATATCCGCACACCAAGCTTCACTGCCAACCTCGGTACAAGCCATTAATTGAGTAGCAAGGAAAAGTATCAACGCGATTTTCTTCATAATAAACATTCCGTTGTGGTCTAAATTTCTGCTTATAACTGTATCAAATCCCACAAGTGATTGTTATAGCTGCTAAGAACTTAAGGGCGTTAATAATGATGTGGGGTTGAGCTGAATTCGAGGGACGGTAAAGAAGCGAAGGTTTGCTTGGCTTTAAGATCGAAAAAGCCAGCAATGTATGCTGGCTTTGAAATTCTTAATAAGTTTCTATTCGTTATTTCGCTTTAACTACTTATCGATTTATACCAATTTCATCTCTTGGATGATGTCCGAAGCAATCTCTGGCTTCGTGCTTGTTGGTTTCTCGTGTAGGTCGGCTTTCAATTGTCCCTTACGGTTACTTAGGCCCGCTTCAAGTTTCTTAAGTGCTGCAGCGATAGCTGGGTACATAACATCGTCTGTCGATTTTGCTGTTACTCGTACACCTTCGTAGTTGGTGAATACTTCAACCTGATGTTGACCGTGTTCTTTAGTAATGATGATGTCGCAACTGATCAGTGATGGGAAATGGTTAGATATCTTCTCGAATTTACCTTCGATGTCTTTGCGTGACTCGTCGTTAATTGATACATGATGTGTTTGAACATTTATTTTCATAAATCATACCTTTCCAATGACTGTGTCATTTAAACGTAGCAAACATCGCATAGATTAACCAACTGAGAATTAGCACATGTGTGATTGACTTCAGTGTTATCAAATATTCTCTTGTTACTCCCTTGAAAGTCCGATGAACTGATCGCATAATATGTTTCGTGTTTTAAAGACATGTTCAAAAAAACTCCATCCTTGATAATTTGCGCTAACCTACAGCGAATTCCCAGTGAATCTCTCTTTATCGGTTTTATAATTCCGAACTTGTCACTCCATTGATTTTCTTTCCAGCTCACTCACTTTTTCTTCTTTGATTAAAAACTCAGCTTAAGTTACTAATTTATAGACACTCAACTGCCCACTCCATATTGAAGTGAAACTCTCCTGCTGTGAGTTGAGACTCGGGTATGGTAATGCGTGCTCGAATATCGACTTCTTTATTGGATGCCAGTTGATCGACAGGAAATTCGACGCCCTGACGCCAATAATTAATGTCACCTTCATAGCGAACCGGCGTTTCGACTTTGAATCGCACAAGTTCTGAAATGCGAGACTCATCAATTGAGCCTAGATCAATATGTTGCAGTTTGAGCAACAATCGAGAATCTTTGCGATTGGACTCAAGCTTAAGCGTTATCGCTCGGCCATCGTATTCTCGGCCACTGAATTTAAGCCGTTTAAGCGTATTAAAACCATCAAAGCCATTAAGATTGATGCAGAAATGCTGGAGCTGTTAGGCAGTGAAGATGGCAACACGGCGATGATCAAAGTGAGCTGGGATGAGAAGGGAATGAAGGTCTATAAGGATGGCTACTTAGCGGATTATGAGTACGGGATTGCCCCTCATGAGATGCAAGAAAACTACGAATTAGCACCTAAGTAACTCGATTCGATTGCAGAAAAGCGCCTTACTTATTAGTGGGCGCTTTTCTTTTGCTCACCAAAGCATGACGAAACTCACACTTTTCTGACAATTAATGACTCGTTGTGCTAGTATGCGCCGCTTGTCTTTGTAATTGATAAAAAACGCATTACCAAAACAGACTTTTCTGTTTACCTGCTTGTAATGACCTCATTCAGTTTGGCCTGACTTGGCTGAACATCTGCATTTTGCTCGGACGCAAAGAGAGTAGTTCTCACTACTTCACTATGTACATTTGAGAGCACCATCTATCAAAGGCCTTTTTGAAACAACCTAAATTAGCGCGAACTTAGTTCAGCGTGAAGGGTTTCGTTTTTCCAAAAATCCCTCCGGCGGCTAAGTGAACCTTAGTTGCTGACAAATAAGGAGTCTATATGACGACTACGGTATCTACATCCGTACCTACATCTCAAGCTGCTAACGCAGCGCCCACAGAGAAAGAAGTAAACCACCCGTTTCTCTCTTTGGTTATCATGGTGATCGTTGCTGCAATTGCAACTTACTTCATCCCTGCTGGTGAATTCGAGCGAGTGGTCATGAATGGCCGCACGGTTATCGACCCAGACAGCTACACACAATTGACCAGCAACCCAACAACATTAGCCTCTTTTTTCGAATCATTTTTTAAAGGCTTCAAATCCGCTTCTGGCGTGATGGGCGTTGTGGTATTTGTGGGTGGTGCTTTTGGCATTATCAAACACATGGGTCTGTTAGACGCATCCGTTGTTGCACTAACTACTAAGCTAAAGAAGCAAGGCTTATACGTGATTGCGCCTGTGATCATGACGGCGATCTTCTTCAACGTTACCTTCACCGGTATGCGTGAACTTGATGTCATTTTTATCTCTTTGATGATCCCGATCTGTATCAAGCTTGGCTATGACGCGATTACGGCACTTGGCGTTGTTTTACTGGCAAGTTGTGCCGGTTTCGCGGCCGCTTTGGCTAACCCATTCTTTACGGGTATTGCACACACTATCGCTGAACTGCCTATGTATTCAGGCATGTGGTACCGCTTTATTGTTGGTATGTTCATGTTGTTAACGGGTGCATGGTATGTGCTTAACTACGCGCGCAAAGTTAAGCAAGATCCGACCAAAGGCTTGTTACACGGCACGGGTTACCACTATGAATCAAATGTTGAAGCGAAAACACTGACCACACGTGAAAAGCTTGCGGGCATCGCGTTCTTGGGCGTATTCGCATACATGATCTTCGGCACGTTGACGATGGGGTTCGGCTTCACCGAGATTGCGGGTGCATTCGTGGCGATGGCTATTATTCCGGGTTTGGTGGCGGGTTTATCTCCGAACAAGATCTGTGAGTATTGGACCAAAGGTGTTAGCGACGTATTGATCGCGGTACTGATCATCTTTTTTGCTCGTTCAGTGCTAACCATTATGGAAGACGCGAAGATTGTTGATTCTATTATCTTCTATCTTGCACAGATCATTTCTGGTAGCTCTAAACTTGTGGCAGCAGCAGGGATCTACTTCTCGCAGGCTGCGATCAACCTGTTCATTCCATCGGGCAGTGGCCAAGCGGTGATCACCATGCCAATCATTATTCCGTTGGCAGATATTGGTGAAGTGACTCGTCAAGTGGCGGCACTGGCTTCTCAATTGGGTGATGGTATTTCTAACTATATTTACCCAACCAATGGTGGCTTGTTGGCGGTATTGGCTATAGCAAAAGTACCTTACACCAAGTGGGTTCGTTTCTTCTTACCACTGTTCTTGTTCTGGTCGGTAGGCGCTTTGGTTTCTGTTGTGATTGCTCAAATGATTGAGTTAGGGCCTTTCTAAGGTTTCTGTTTAATCGAATACATGGACAGTTAAGGCTTAACTGAAGCTGTGTGAGTAAATAAGAAGGCAGCGAATTCGCTGCCTTTTTTCGTTTAAAGAAAAGCTATTCCAACGTTAAAGGTTACTCTTCAAATTGGTAAGAAGAGGGCACCACAATCACGCCTTGTTTTGATATGTGGAAGCGTTTCGCATCGGCAAGGCCATCAAGACCGATCTGGGTTCCGTCAGGCACCTTAACGTTCTTGTCGATGATGCAGTTTTGTATGTGGCAATTTTTTCCAATCTCAACATCTTCAAAAAGAATACTGTCAATCACAATGGCCGCGTTGTTGACTTTTACCTTAGGAAAGAAGATCGAATTCTGCGCTGAACCACCCTCTATCACCACACCATTTGCGATCATTGAGTTAATAAATATACCTTGATTACCTTCTATTGACGCTATGGTTCGCGCGGGCGGCAATTGAGGTTCGTAAGTTCGAATTGCCCAATCAGGTTGATATAAATCGATAGGAGAAACCGGTTTTAGTAAGTCCATATTGGCTTGGTAATAAGAGTCGAGTGTACCGACATCTCTCCAGTATGCATCTTGTGTGACTCTGCCTTCGGTATCTCCAAACTTGTAAGCATAAACGCTTTTCTCACCCACTAATTTAGGTATCACGTCTTTGCCAAAATCGTGGCTGGAGTCTGGATTTTCTGCGTCCGCCAATAGTGCTTGTGTTAACACTTCTTTATCGAAGATATAAATACCCATTGAAGCCATGCTTCGTGTTGGTCTTCCGGGTACGCATGCAGGGTAGCGTGGTTTTTCTGTGAAGTTACTTATTTGATGCGCTTCGTTAATTTCCATAACGCCAAACTCTTTGGCTTCGTCAATCGACACTTCCATACAAGCCACGGTTAAGTCGGCTTCATTCTGTTTATGTTGTTTGAGCATTGGCGCGTAGTCCATACGATATATATGGTCGCCTGACAACACCACCACATGCTTCGCTTCACTGCGAGAGAGCAAATACAAGTTTTGATAAATGGCGTCGGCCGTACCGCTGTACCAGCTATCACCTGTTCGCATTTGTGGGGGGACATTGGTGATGTATTCGCCAAGCTCGGGGTTAAGCACCGACCAACCATCTCGTAAATGTTTTTGTAAAGAGTGAGATTTGTATTGAGTCAGCACTAAAATTTGGCGTAGCCCAGAGTGTAAGCAGTTCGCGAGTGTGAAATCGATGATTCGATATTTGCCACCAAAGGGTACCGCAGGTTTTGCACGGTTATCGGTGAGAGGGGAAAGCCGAGAGCCAACACCGCCGGCCAGAACGATTGTTAGAGTGTCTTGCATGATCAGAACCTCAATGTATTTATGATTATGAACATAGACTTGCAAGCACTAAGCCAAATGTAACTCATTGAATATTATACGAGGCGAGATTGATTCTTGTTGTTTTGCACCAAAATGGTGCACGTGAGATGTTGGCTTGCTCTATTTTGATCCAAAAAAGATCCGAATAGAGTGAATTGATTGGATTAACAAAATGACGCACGGAAAAGCTGCATTACAAAACTGTCAATAAAATGAAGGAATAAAGTGATCGGGTCGATATAAATTTACATAAATAATCACAACTTTTCACAAATTGATTTCCATCAATAAAGTAGGGTTATTCTATGATACCTTGCACGCAAAATAAGAAATGATTACTCATTCACCAACAAAGATTAAGCCCCCAAAAGGAAATTATAATGAAAAAAACAGTATGTGGTATTGCGGTTATTGCGGCTCTTATGTCAACCAACGTTCTTGCTCATAAAGAAGGTGATTTCATCATCCGTGCAGGTGCAGCAATGGTATCTCCTAACGATAGCAGTGGAGATGTTCTGGAGACATCGGGGTCAAAATTTGGTGTGGATTCAAACACCCAACTTGGTTTGACATTTGGCTATATGTTTACAGATAACATCAGTCTTGAAATTCTTGCAGCAACGCCATTCTCTCATACAATCTCTACAAATCATGGTGGTCTAGGCGATATCGCTGACACAAAACACCTACCACCTACGCTGATGGTGCAGTACTACTTCGGTGAAGCAAACAGCAAATTCCGTCCTTACGTAGGCGCGGGTATCAACTACACCGTATTTTTCGATGAAGAACTTAATGGTACGGGCAAAGATGCTGGTTTGAGCGACTTGTCTCTTGATGACTCTTGGGGTCTTGCTGCAAACATCGGTATGGACTACATGATCAATGAAGATTGGTTCTTGAACGCATCGGTTTGGTACGCAGATATCGACACTACAGCTAAATACAAAGCGGGTGGTGTTCAGTACTCAACAGACGTTGATATCGACCCATGGGTATTCATGATCGGTGGTGGTTACAACTTCTAACCTACGATTCAGTTTACTAAGGCGCTCAAGCACCAGCCAGCTTGTGCGCCTTTTTTTGTGTGCTTGTTAATGAAATGCTCATTCCAACCCTCTGTTGTTATGGGTAAAAGAAACCGATTGTCGTCACCTATTGTTAACAAAAGGGAAAGATAACTGTCATAAGCGGCCTCTATGATCGCGATTCAAATTATGGAGGATATATGAATCGCAAATTTAATAAGCTGACACTATTACTACCTATCGCGGTAAGTTCTGCTCTAGTAGGGTGTTCTCAATCAACGACTGCTACGCCATCCCAAACGTCACTTGATGCATTTAGCCTTCAATGCCAATCCATCAAGCAGCCAAGCGCTTCCGATGCTGAGGTAACCGGAATCAGCCTGGTTGGACGTGCTATTGCCGATGCCCCGTTTGATACTTCAGCAGCCGAAATCGTCAGCTACGATTCATGTACCGACAAGCTTTATGTCGTCAATGCTCAAGCACAAAAAGTCGATGTGTTATCGATAAACTCTGACAGCGCACCAGCATCTGAGGGCTCTATCGACCTTCAATCAGCGGCTGCAGCTTCTGGTATTGATATTGGTGCAGCGAACAGTGTGTCGACTCATCAAGGATTAGTTGCTGTCGCGATTGAAAATGCTGACAAGCAACAAAACGGCATCATTGCCCTTTATCGTTCAGACACGTTAGAGCTGATTACTACTTATACGGCTGGTGCATTACCGGACATGGTGAGCTTCTCGAAAGATGGTCGCTACATTGCCTCTGCAAATGAAGGTGAGCCGAATGCAGATTACAGCATTGACCCTGAAGGCTCTGTGACGCTGGTCGATTTAGCGAATGGGCCGATGCAAGCGAAAGTCACGCAGATTGATTTCAAGGTATTCAATCAAGGTCAGTCTCGCCATGCAGAGCTGACCGACAAGGTTCGAATCTCTGTGCCGAATGCAACCGTTGCTCAAGACCTTGAACCGGAATACCTAACGTTTGCTGATAACGGAAAACTCTACGTTGCCCTTCAAGAGAACAACGCATTGGCAGCCATTGATGTGGTGAGTGCACAAGTGGATGCGATTCTTGGACTAGGCGGCAAGCCTTGGGATAACGCTAAGCTAGATGCGTCAAACAAAGACAAAAACATCGGTAATCTCCAAAGCTACGCAATGTTAGAAGGCCTTTACATGCCAGACAGCATCACCAGCTACAGTGTTGATGGCAACACCTATATTGTGACTGCGAATGAAGGTGATGGTCGTGAGTATGGCATCAAAACCACGCAAGAAATGTGTGACGAGAAAGGTTTTGAGTGGGATGGCGATGACTATCAAGGCACCGAAAACTACACCACAGAAAAAGACTTTTGTATCGCGTATGTCGATGAAGTACGCGGCAAGAAGTTAGACGTTGACGCTAACCACCCATTAGCGGGTGCATTGAAAGACAATAATCAATTGGCTCGCCTTAAGGTGATTAAGCCACAAGGGACACTTGCAGCTGACCAAAAGGTTCAAGCATTCGGCAGCCGCTCGTTCTCTATCTGGGATGAGTCAGGCGAGCTAGTGTTTGATAGCGGCGATGATTTTGCTCGAATCGTTCTGGAGCAAGATCCTGCAAACTTCAACAGCACCAATGATAACAACCAAATTGGTGACGATCGTAGCGATGACAAAGGTGTAGAACCTGAGGCTATCGAAGTGGCTGAGATTAACGGTAAGCACTATGCCTTTATTGGTCTTGAGCGCCAAGGTGGCATCATGGTTTACGACGTAACGCAGCCTAAAAATGCAAGTTTCATCAGCTACTTGAACAACCGAGACTTTACACAACCAGTGTGCACTAAGGTTGATGAAGACGGTGATTGCGACAACGATACTTACAACTCGAAAGCAGGTGACTTAGGCCCTGAATCAATTAAGTATTTCACACGTTCAGGTAACCACTTTATTGCGGTTGGGAACGAAGTAAGTGGTAGCACATCAGTTTATCGCGTTGAGTTTTAATCACGGTTACTGCGTGTAACTAGACTCAACAAAAACAAAAGCGCCACGACTTGTTAAGTCG
>NZ_JBFRMS010000034.1:0-17390 GCF_041470505.1 Vibrio sp. 10N.261.55.C5 | reverse complement strand
CACGACTTGTTAAGTCGTGGCGCTTTTTTAGTTCATCGCTGATTTAGTAGCGATAGCAAAGGCCTATGGCTGTTGCTTAGTTGGCGCTAGAGCAATTTCACGGATACATACGTTTTGTGGTTGTTGGTAAGCGAATGATACAGCGCGAGCAATATCGTCAGCTGCCAATACGCCACCCATGTCTTCTTTCCAAGAATCGTAACCGTCTTTGATCTCTTGAGATGTTGTGTGAGACAGAAGCTCAGTTTCTACAGCACCCGGTGCGATAGTGGTAACACGAACATTTGAAGCCGCCACTTCTTCACGAACGTTCTCAGAAATAGCGTGTACCGCGAATTTAGTACCACAGTAAGCTGCGTGGCTTGGGAATGTTTTCTTACCCGCGATAGAGCTGATGTTGATGATAGTACCCGTGTTGCGTTCCATCATCGGAGCAAGTACAGATTGCATGCCGTTTAGAAGACCAATTACGTTCACGTCGAACATTGTCTTCCACTCTTGTGCGTCTTGAGTATCAATTTGACCAAGAAGCATTGCACCAGCATTGTTGATAAGTGCATCTACAGGGCCAAACTTCTCTTCACCTTGTGCGATTGCTGCATCAAAAGACGCTTTGTCTGTTACGTCTACTTTTACTGACAGTGAGTTTGGTAGATTCAGCGCTTCAAGGCGGTCAATACGACGAGCTAAAAGTAGTAGAGGGTGACCTTCATCGCTTAGACGACGAGCGATTGCTTCACCAATACCAGAGCTTGCACCTGTAATTACGATTAGTTTTTTCATTTTATTTCCTCTGTACTTTTATTGCGTCGGTTGGCTACGACGTATTGTTTAAGTGCATTCGAATCAAGTGCTTGTTGCCTTGCTTCGTTGCGATGGAGGTATATTAAGGAAAATAGAATTGTTGATATATAGCACTTTACTTGAAACACTGTTGCTGTGGTGCAACAATGAAAGCGTCTATCTCATAACTTCATAAGTAAGCTGGCGACTATGCTTAATCAAATTAACCTGTCTGATATTCGTTCTTTCGTGCTGATCGCTCGTTTAGGTAATTTCACCAAAGCGGCGGAGGAGTTGGATGTGTCTCGTTCCCACGTATCACGCCAAGTGAGCAGCCTAGAAAAGCAGATGGGTGTGACACTGTTTATCCGCACCACTCGAACCTTAAGGTTGACTCACGCAGGGCAAGATCTGTACGCGAGATGTGAACAAGCCTTAGATAATATAGACCAAGCCTTGATTGCTGCTGTGGATGACGTCGAAGAAGTACGTGGCGACATAAAAGTAAACTGTGTTGGCGGTTATCTGGGCGAGGTGATCATCGCGGATCTGGTCAATGAGTTCATGCAACTCTACCCAGACATCAGCATCAGCCTTGATTTCAGTAGTAACCGAGTCGACTTGATTGAAGACGCGTTCGATATCGCATTTCGTATGGGAAGCCTTGAAGATGCGGGCTTTATCGCGAGAAAGCTTTTGGACATCGAGATGGGAACGCTCGCAAGCCCTGAATATTTTGCTCGCAAAGGAAAGCCAAACCATCCTAAAGATCTCATTCACCATGACTGCTTAACGGGGTCTGTGCGTAAGTGGAGCTTTCAAGCTTTGGATGACACCAAGAAAACAGTCGATGTTCATGTCACGGGTAGGCTGCAATGTAAGAATGGGCGAGTGTTAGTACAGGGCGCGAAATCGGGCAACGGAATTATTCGTGTACCAACTATCTATTGCTTACAAGAACTCAACGACGGGCAACTGCTGCAAGTGTTTGATGAGTGGATAGTACCTAAAGTGGACTTTTCAGCGATCTACCATCGAGACCGCTATCAACCAAGTCGAATTCGAACCTTCATTGATTTTGTAAAAGGTCGCTTTGAGCAAATGCCAGTGAGCTAAGTGCTGCTTGTTGCCTTCCTTTTTCTGTCTGCTGTTTTTGGCAATAGTTGGACTGGCTCAAACTTACATCTCGTCGATTTCGTTTTGTAGGTTTTCCAGCTGGTCTAGAATCAACAAGAACTTCTCGCCGAACGGCGTCACTTGGTATTCAACTCTTGGTGGTAGTTCGTTGAACATTTGCTTGTCTAAAATTCCAAATTCTACATTTCGCTTCAAACATTCATTCAATACCTTTGTAGATAGCCCTTCTACTGAGCGCACCATTTCACCGGGGCGATTAATGCCATTTGCCAGTAATTGGTAAACCGTTAGCGACCATTTACAGCCGTAGATGGTTTCGACCATGCGAGCTGAGCGCTCTGGTGCTGATTTTCTTGAAAAAAAGTTTTCCTGATTTTTCATAAAGATGTACCAATAAGTACCTACCTAACTGATTTGTACTTACTATTCATAGTGTTAGTTCAAAGCCTAAGATTACCACGTTCACATGACTTAGGAGATAACAAAATGAACTTCACTAAAAATGGTATTGCAGTAGTAATCGGTGGCACAAGTGGTATGGGCTTTGAAACAGCGAAGCAGTTAGTCGCTCAAAACATCCATGTGTTGGTGGTCGGCAATAACCCAACTAAGTTAGATAAAGCGGTGTCAGAGCTGCAATCGCTCGGTCATGCTTCAGGCTGGCAAGCTAACCTTTATGATGATGCAAGTGTGTCTCGTCTTATTACGCATTTAGAGTCGCTCGAAGAAGGTATTGGTTACCTTGTGAATGCGGCTGGTTACTTCAACCCTAAAGCGTTTATTGAACACCAAGAATCTGATTACGAGCAATACATGCAGCTCAATAAAGCAACCTTCTTCATCACTCAAGCTGTCAGCAAGTTGATGATCAAAAACGGTGGCGGAAACGTGGTAAATGTAGGCTCTATGTGGGCCAAACAAGCTATTAGAGCGACACCATCCTCTGCGTATTCAATGGCAAAAGCTGGCTTGCACGCTTTAACACAGCACATGGCGATGGAGCTTGCGGACTACAACATTCGCGTGAATGCGGTTTCTCCTGCTGTTGTTAAAACGCCGATTTACGAATCTTTCATCAAACCTGAAGAAGTGGATCAAGCGCTAGAAGGCTTCAACGCGTTCCATCCTATTGGTCGAGTAGGTTTGCCGAAAGACATCGCTAATAGCATCTCTTTCCTACTGTCAGACAGTGCAGATTGGGTAACGGGTGCAATCTGGGATGTTGATGGTGGTGTGATCGCTGGCCGCAATTAATTAGGCTTCTTTGCAGGAGGCTGTCGCGTAGGCAAATAGCAGCGAGATGGCCTCCTTGATGAGTATTCGCGTAGAATAGAAACTAGAAAGACAACAATAATAATTAAAACGATAACAAGAGTAAGGTCGCCATTATGTTCAATATGGACTTTTCAAAGAGACTGGTTATAGAAACCGAGACATTAGATTGGATCGCGAGCCCTGCCAAAGGGGTATGGCGCAAGCCGCTTGAAAGAGAAGAGAAAGAATCAGGTCACACGACCAGCGTGGTGAAGTACGATCCTGACTCTTCGTTTTCTGAGCACCCGCACCCACAAGGCGAAGAGATCTTCGTATTAGATGGTGTGTTCTCTGATGAAACCGGAGATTTCCCAGCGGGCACTTATATCCGTAATCCGCCGGGCAGCGCGCATTCCCCATCCAGCAAAAATGGCTGTACGATCTTGGTTAAGCTCAACCAGTTTGACGCGAGAGACTTAACTCAAGTTCGTATTAATACTTTGGAAACAGAATGGCTTCAGGGTATTGGCGGCTTACAAGTGATGCCACTGCATGAGTTCGAACACGAGCATGTCGCGTTAGTGAAGTGGCCGGTTGGCGAACGTTTTCAGCCGCATCGCCACTTTGGCGGTGAAGAGATATTTGTACTTTCTGGCACCTTTAAAGACGAACATGGTGAGTATCCAAAACACACATGGATGCGCAGCCCACACATGAGTGAGCATTTTCCTTATGTGGAAGAAGAGACGGTTATCCTAGTGAAAACAGGGCATCTGCCATTGGATTAAAGGAATGCTCAGTAAAAGATGAGAAAGCCGCATTGTTTTGAACAAGCGGCTTTTTTTAGTTTTTATATATGATCTGACTAGTACGCAACACCAATACGTTGGCGTGGGAATTTGCCAGCTTCGAGTTCATCAATCATCGCAATAGCGTAATCGCTGACTGAAATTTTGCTGTTACCATCTTCGTCGGTGAGCAGTTGATCGCCACCAGTGCGGTAGGTCGATAGTTTCTCGCCCGGGAATATTTCTGCGGCAGGGCTAACGAACGTCCAGTTAACTTCGCTATTAGATTGCTTGAACACTTCAAGAGCTTCGCCCTGTGCTAGCGCTTCGTTTTTGTAGTCCGCAGGGAAGTCAGGAACGGTAACTAACGGTACGTTTGGCGCCACTTCTAATGAGCCTGCACCTCCTACCCAAAGTAGACGTTCGATGCCAATGCTTGGCAATGTATCAAGCAACTTAGCTGCTGTGTTTTTTACGATGTCGTGATTGCCTAGAGCGCGTCCACCAATCGAAGCAATTACCGCATCAACGCCTGAGAAAGCGGTCGCTAGGCTTGCCGCTTCCTCTTGTAAATCAAATGAACGAATTTCAACATCGCTGATTTCTACGCGGCTTGCATCTCTTACAACAGCAACAACTTCGTGTCCGCGAGATTGAGCTTCTTGAGCGATGTGACTACCAATCCAACCTGATGCGCCTAATACTGCAATTTTCATAATGTCTCTCCAATTATCTAATTTATTGAGTCTGTTTCTCGACAGCCATTGCAGTCTAATAGCTCACTAGATTGCGATAAATATCGTGAAATGATGTAGATTGTATCTATAAAGTTATCTAATAGGCTTGGTTAAGTCGGTAAGGGAGAGTGTGATGGACAGGTTGACGGCGATGCGTAGCTTTGTTGAAGTCGCAAATTGCGCCAGTTTTACTCAAGCAGCAGAGCATTTGGACATGAGCCGTTTACAGGTTTCACGACATGTTCAAGAGATCGAAGGGTGGTTAAAACAAAGGCTTCTGCACAGAACGACTCGTAAGGTAAGTTTGACGACAGCGGGGGAGATTGCGTTACAACGTTGCGAAAAAATACTCCATGAAACGGCGGAGCTAGAAGTCACTGCACTTAATCAAACCGATGCTCTTTCCGGAACCATTCGAATCGCAGCACCCATTGGTTTGACTCAGCACATGTTGTTGGATGTGGTTGAGCAGTTCACAGAGCTTCATCCCAGTATCACAGTAGAGCTTTTTGCTTCTGACCATTTTGCTCAGCTGGTGGACGACAGAATCGATATTGCGCTGCGCTATACCGATCAACCTGACGATAGTTTGATTGCTCGAAAGCTAATGGAAATCGATTCGGTTGTGTGTGCCTCACAAGACTACCTAGACAAACACGGTGAACCTGAAACGGTTGAAGCGCTTCGACAACACAATTGTTTTCGTCACTTGAATGTTTCTAAGTGGGATTTTGTTAAGGACAATCAACACTATTCAGTTGAGGTGTCTGGCACTATCAAGGCTAATGATGTTGGAGTGCTAACTCGCGCCGCACAGCACGGGAAAGGGGTAGTTCGTTTACCTTGTGACTTAGCCAACCCACTGATTGCGAATGGCAAATTGATACGAATATTGGATGAGTTTGTTTCGCCAAGCAGCGTGCTTTGGGCGGTGTATCTGTCTCGCAGCTATCAGCTTCCGGTTGTTCGTCAGTTTATTGATTTTGCGGCACAAGCTTGGGCTAGCGATATCAGGTCTAATGATGTTAGAAACTTCATAGGCAATGATACATAGCGACAAAAATTAAAAGCCCATAAATACAAAAATCCGATATCAAAGGTGATATCGGATTTGAACTCAATAATTCAGAGTTCCAGCACGCTCTCCTCTCACGAAGTCTTTACATGTAATGGTGTACGGATAATCGGGTATTTATCACCTTTTCGTTGATGTCTGGTAAAGGCTGATACAAGCTTCTCGTAATGTCGGATAATACTTGGTCGTAAACTTGCGACACGACGCTAGAGATATCACTGGTTAATTCGTACATGCTATCTGCCGGTTGGGTCGCTTCGTTACTTGATGCGATCTCTGAGAGTGCATGCATCGCTCGCGTACAAACCGGTGACCCACTACTAAGAGGGCAGATAATCGATAACTGGTTGAGTTTTCTGTGTGTCTGAGAGGCGTAGAATTTGAATCTCAAATACTCCTCAGGCTTCTCCATATCAGGGATACACATTCGTAATTTGGTCAGGATCTCCATGCAATCTAAGATCTGTTGCCAATTCATGTGGTACTCACGGCTCATGTCTTCACGCTCAGACTGAATTAGCCAGATGATCATTACTTCATCCATCAAGAACATGCTATGGCGAATTGTTTTGCCATGAATCGATTGGTTACGCACCAAGCTACGGTTTTGCCAGTCGCTGTGCATAGCGATGAGCTTGAGGTGATAGATGCGATACATAGGGCGGCTGTCAAACGACACATGGGATTGAAGCAGCTCAGATACCTCAAGTATGTTGTCGTAAATCTCGTTCACTTTACGAATCGAGTCGCTAGACAACTTATAAGCTAGAGCATAGTGCGTTGCCGCGCGATGTTTGCGTGATAACAACAATAATTCTCTAAGCAGAACTAAGGTTTCAAACCTGTGTGATAGCGCTGTTTGTCTCTTCCTTGAGAAATGAAACAGGGCCGCAAGTACTAATAGGGATAAACCCACTGAAATAACTACAAACATATTCAACTCCTAATATTTGTATACCTACTTAGTGGTATTGCAGACACCATGCCAAAATAAATAAGTGTTATATTTCATTGATTTATGATTTTTCTCAAATTATGGATGATCAATCATGGTGCATGACTTCACCATTCGAGTGAATGTTTCTCATATTTTGCAGGATTTTTTGAGAGGTTACGCTTTTCTAACGATAGGTTGGGGAGGTTTCGGTAAGTAGAGACACTTTGGCGATCCATTTCAGGCTCGTTTCAAGCTACGGAAATTAAAAAGGCCTCACCCTATATGCTTTAACTCTAAAAGCAGTAAGAGTGAGGCCTTTCAATGTTCACTTCGCAGTGTAGTTGACTTAACGACTAAGTGTTTAGCATTGAGGGCTAAACGTTATGCAAGCTTAAGGTCGAACTCAGTGCGGTACATCACCATGTCTTCAATGGTCAGTACTGGCATGTTGTGTAGTTTGCCGAAAGCAACGATCTCTGGCGCTTTTGCCATCGTACCATCCGGATTGGTTACTTCACAAAGTACACCGGCAGATTGAAGACCAGCCATTTGCATAAGATCTACTGTACCTTCTGTGTGGCCGCGACGAGCAAGTACACCACCTTTACGAGCACGCAATGGGAATACGTGGCCAGGGCGAGCAAGGTCAGTAGGCTTAGCTGTTGGATTTGCCGCTGTCTTGATCGTTGTTACACGGTCTGCGGCAGAAACACCTGTTGTTACACCAACTTTCGCTTCGATAGTGACGGTAAACGCAGTTTGGTTTGCGCTGTTGTTATCAACAACCATAGGTGGAAGTTCAAGTTGGTTCGCTTGCTCGTCAGTTAGACACAGACACACAATGCCGCTGCATTCGCGGATCATAAGCGCCATTTGAGCATTCGTCAGGTGTTCTACTGAGTAGATGATGTCGCCTTCGTTCTCACGATCTTCATCGTCAAGTAGAAGTACGCCACGACCTTCGCGTAGAGCTTGCAGTGCGTTTTCAACGCGAGTGATTGGTTCGCCAAATTCGGCAAGTAGTGAAGACTGATTCATGGTTAAACTCCTAAAATATCACCAGAATCAGGGCTGTATGAGGGATCTCAACCGAGCACGACAAAGCCTACTCATTACAAGTAACTTGTACCAATCGTAGTAAACAACTGGTCATTCTAGCTAGTTAAAACCCTTGATAACGGCGTTAGAATTTTTGACTGTAGAATAACTACTTATCGAAAAATTTTGCCTTGTTCTCAAGCGTTTTTCCTGCGCTATCTCTGATCATTTATTTACTGTGATTGGTATTAGCTCATTATGGTTTTATCCAAAACGAAATGCACCCGTCTGAGTTGGAGGCATGAACCCAACTCACGCGGGTACGCCTTTCCAACTTAAACGAGTGTGTTTTCATTCTCTCTCATCCGGACTATAACCGTCGGCTCTGGCATCTCACCAGATCTGCTGACCTCGACGAATCGAGCGCTCGCGGGCTTATCTTTAGATTTTGCTAAGGACATACCGCCGGTGGGGAATTTCGCCCCGCCCTGAGAATAAAAATTAATAATCTGTTTTGCTTTTGAAAGCAGACCAGATGGTAATCCTTTCAATAGTGGATTTAAAGGACTGACAGCAAAGTTTTTAAGATTCTGGCCTTATAATCCGGTAAGTGTTCACTTTATCAGCAGAACGCGTCCGGTAGTCTATTAATGGGATGATGCCTTTGTCTCGTCTGGTTTCAGTGGTTTTTGCTATCTCTATGAACATAAATGGATGTTGAACATTATTGGTGCTGGCGTGGCTGTTCACCGAATCAATACTCAAGAGGTCCATTAATCGAATATTGTTACACCATGACGGCTGACTGACCGTTTTGACATAAAATTGATATTGACGATGCTAAGCTGCGATAGCATCCGACCACTTTATCTAAAAGATCTTAGCCATGACTTCTCTGTTCTCTAACAAATCCAAAGGCTTATTACTGCTCGTTCTAAGTTTGTATTCCCTCATACCCTTTTTGATCTTTGGATCTGACTTCGACCTTGGAAGTGCTGTTTTGCCTTTCTATGGCGCCTTCATAACGTTTGTGACTTACTCTGCGGGCAATCAAGGGTTCTTGGTAACACTAGCGATTTTGTCTTTAGTATTGTTCACGATGAAGTTTTCCAAAGCGAAGTTAGTCAGTCTTTGTCTGCAGCTCGGCTTGTTGTTGGTGCTTAGCTTTGCAGCGAAAACCTTCTTAAAGCATTCCACTGAGAGCCCTCGTCCTTATTCTGAGTATTTGGTGACGCAGGAAGTGGTTGATATGCCGGAAGTGTTTTACGAATTACCATTGGTTGAAAAGAATGCTGCGATTGAGTCTGTACAAGATAAGGTGAGCGAGTGGCGAACGCGTCACTGGTTGGGTGAAACTGACTACTCTTTCCCATCTGGACATATGATTTTCGTCGGTGTGTGTTTGGCGTTCTTTGGTGGTCTTCTCCTAGAGGCGAAACGCTTTTATCTAGTCGGCGGTTTACTGGTTTGGGCTGGTGGTGTCGCCTATAGCCGTGTTTGGCTTGGCATGCATCGACCAGAAGACTTAGCCGGATCTATTGCCTTTGCGGGTTTGATCTATTTATTGGTGCCGCTTATCTCAGAGCAAAAAATAGAACGCTATTTACCTGCATTTTTGAAACAGACTTCTTAGGGATCCGTCCTCACTGCAAAAGAAGGGCTCAGATTAGCAGTACGTAATAAACGCTACTGATTGAGCCCTAGCTCTGCTTGCTTCTTTTTGGTTAGACCTAAGGACACAATTCGGTGTGACTCAATGAGATAGTATCTCAGCTCCTCATCCCTTTCTGGCGTGCTTTCAAACAGCTGAATCCATTTCATACCGCGTGAAGCAAAGTAGGGTGCGGGTTTATAGCCCGGCTCTTCTTTGAGAAAGTCGAAATTCTGATCGGACGCCTTGAAGATAAACGCAGGCTCATCTTTCGGTCCCCAACCACCAATCGCAAACACCTTGCCACCTACTTTCCAAACGTGAGAGTTATTCCACTGCATCACATAACTGGTTGCAGGCAGTGACTCGCAGAATGCGTTGAATTCGTCGTAAGTCATAGAGCGTCCTTTTATCTACTGGGTGTTTGTGTTGGTTTTCTAAGATGTCTTTCTTCTTCTTGTCTTTATCGCCAATAACTAGCCAGCTAAACCCTGCCAGATTGCCGTAAAGCCACTGAGAGAACATAGCAGTAATGAACCAATGCGTATCTTCTCTTTAGGGATGCTTTGTGTCGTCATTAACGCCACTTTGTAACCCAACCAAGCAGCAGGCAGCAAAGGTATAGTGATGATCAAGTGGTGTAGCGTGAAGAAGCCAATTGGGATCTGTACAACCAACGAAATGATCGAACTAAACACGAAAAACGCAGAAAGGTTACCACGAAGCTGATTGGCATCTTGGTGTTGGAGTAGCAGTGCCATCGGTGGACCACCAATACCAGAACTGGTGCCAAAGAACCCAGAGAAGAACCCCGCAATACCCATCTTAGTTGGGGTTGGTTCGAGTCTAAAGGGCAGTAGGCTAACAATCACGGCAAATACTACCAATAAGCCCAACCATAGTGATAACACGCTCGTTGAAACCATCACCAACAAAGCACCACCTGCCAGTGACCCAGGAATACGGCCCAGCAATGCGATTTTTAATCCGCCAATAGAGATATTTGCTCTATGTTTAAAAGCGTTGAATAACGAGATAAACAGACCGATCAAACAGATAGGCGCAGGCACATAATCTGGAGAGACCAAAAACAGCAGTGGGGCTGCAACAATGGCCAAACCAAAGCCGATTGCGGTTTGCACAAACGAGCCGACAAAAATGAGTGTCATTGCGATAAGGACAGTCTGATCTATGTATTCCATAAGCCTGCGGATTAGTTTTAAAGGAGCGGGTGGATACTATAAATGAAAACTAAAATAATAGTCTTATTATTCAGTGAGCTTTATGCCAGTTTCGCTAGTTATAATTTCTACTATAACGACCAACAAAAAAGCGAGTGAGTATCTCAGGATGCTTCCTTTCAATACTCACTCGCTTTATTGGAACGACTTGTTTACGCTAGTGGGGGAGTCAGCATAAAACGTTAAGCCATTGCCAATTTCAGTCGCTTAATGGGCTTGTCATTGATTGGTAAATGGATAAGTGCTGCTGCAAATGCCAGCACCACCGTTGACCACCAGATTGGCTCGTAAGAACCGTAGTAATCGTAAATACGACCACCCACCCAAGCGCCTAAGAAGCTACCCACTTGGTGAGTAAAGAATACCAAGCCGTACAACGTTGATAGGTAACGGGCACCGAAGATCTGACGAACTAAGCCAGACGTTAGCGGAACTGTACCCAACCAACAGAATCCAATGGCCGCACCGAAGATAGCCGCGGTTGATTCAGTCACAGGCAGAGTCACAAACGCACCGATAACCACAGTACGCACTAAGTACAGTGCAGACATAACGTGGCGTTTGCTGAACTTGTCGCCCATTACACCCCAGAAGTAAGACCCAAAGATGTTGAAGATGCCAACGTAAGCCAGTGCCATCGCAGCGCTGCTCGCGGGTAGGTCTTTATCTGCTAAATAGCTCGGTAAGTGCGTTGCGATAAACATTACGTGGAAACCGCACACGAAGAAGCCCGCGTGAATCAACCAGTAACCTTTGTGAGCAAACGCTTCAGACAACGCTTCTTTGAGTGTTTGGTTCTCTTCAGCTTGCGCTTGTTTGTTTGAGGCTGCTTTAGGCGCTCGCATGAACAGCGCAAAAGAGATCATCAAACAACACAGTACGCCAAACACTTGCATCGCACTCTGCCAGTCAAATTCATTCAGCATGTATTGTGCGCCCGGAATTACCGCGAACATACCAAATGAACCTGCAGCCGTGGTTAAGCCAAACGCCTTAGCCGCGTGCTCTGCTGGTACAACTTTCGCTACTGCGCCAAGCACGATCACGTAACTTGTCGCACTCAAGCCAAGACCAACCAGTGCGCCTAACGAAACGTAAAGCATGCTCGATTCGGTAGAAATTGAGGTAAGAAGTAAACCCAAACCGTAAGCACATGCGCCAGCAATAATGATGCGTCTTGCTCCCCATTTGTCAGCGGCCATACCAACAAAAGGTTGGAACACACCGAACAATAAGTTTTGTAGAGCAATAGAGAAGCTGAAAAACTCTCGACCCGTGCCGAAATGCTCTGAAATTGGCATCATGAAAATGCCGAATGATTGTCTGATCCCTAGACTGATAATAAGTGTGCCTATCCCTAGCCATACCAGTAAAGGAAAACGGAAAATGCTCATTCTAATACTCTTAAATTAATGGTGGTGATGTGAGTGGTCTTGCGCTGACATGTGTTGGTCAGTCATCTCATGGTGATGTTCGTGCCCAGAATGATCATGCCCTGACTGCTGGTGGCAACCACTGCTTACGGCATGCTGAGCCAAGAGATCAATCAATGGCTGACTGTGATGCACAATAACCAAACTAATGACGAGGAATAACGTCATTCTGGCAAGTTGGGCAAAAAGAGATTGTGAAAACATACGGTGTTGACATGCGCTCAATGTTGTAAGAAGTCGCGCATCATAGTGATGAGTCGGGTATGTATCAAATGACCATTTGTGATGTAGTCTATGCGTTTTATGCATAGATTGTCGCTTGATTGGAATTGGTATAAAACGCGCTCAATAAATAAGAAAACTTGAAGCTCGTTAGTTAATAGAAACAAGTATCTAATTAAGAATGAAAGTCTAAATTAAGGCTTATAACTAGCTGTTTAATTTAAAGTTTCACAAAGCTGTAAAAACTAATATACAAACTAATCACTAAGCAACATTGCTCGTTCACTCGACTTATCTGTCAAACATCGTAAATTTGGGCATAAATCGTTTCAAGACTACTGAAACGCGATGTTAAAAGATTCAGGGAGAGTCATTCACATGGATAAAGATCATAATCTTCGCGAAAACTTACTGGCACTGATCTTAGGTAGCGCATTGGTTTCACTCGGCGTTATCTTTTTCAACCAAGTCGGTTTGCTCACCGGGGGCACGGCTGGTCTAGCGATCTTCATTACCAAAGTAACAGATTTGAGCTTTGGCCAAGTATTCTTCGCACTTAACTTACCTTTCTATATTTTGTCGGTTGCTCGTATGGGCTGGCGCTTCACAATCAATACGTTTATCGCGGTTTCGATTGTTTCGTTCGCCGTGGATCACTTGTATCACGTGATTCAAATTGCCGAAATTCACGCATTGTATGCAGCTTTACTTGGTGGTGGCTTGATTGGTACCGGCATGCTGGTGATTTTCCGTCACAAGATGAGCTTAGGTGGCTTCAACATTCTGGCGTTGTTCTTACAAGAACGTTTTGGAATTCGAGCAGGTAAGGTTCAGATGGCATTAGACTGCACGATTGTTGTGCTTTCTCTGTTCATTGTTGATGTGTCATTGGTTCTTCTGTCTGTGCTTGGTGCGATAGTCACCAACTTGATTCTAGCAATGAATCATAAACCGGGGCGCTATCAACCTGTGGTAAAAGCGGAAGCAGCATAGTTCGGTTCGCTCAAGCTCTAGATTTGCTTAAGTAAAGAGTGATTTGCAGATTATGAAAACAACAAAGCCAGCATTAATTGCTGGCTTTGTTCTATTGAAATAACGGATTCGATGTAACGATTAACACTTGCCGCAGCTGGCGTTCGGCTTAAGCTCGCAATCAATCACATTGCCTTGTTGATCAAGGGACAAGTTACAACACTCTTCAAACAGGTTCTTAAGATCAGCACGGCTTTTTTGCACGCGGGATTTAACCGTTGAATAGCTGACGTTCTGCGCTTCTGCGATCTCTTTTTGGCTTTGGCCTTTGATGTCGACCGCAAGCAGTAGCGATGAACTTTGTTCTGGCAATGCCTGAATAAAAGGTTCAATGCACAATGAAAGTTTCTGCTTAAATTCAGAGTCGTGGTCTAAATCGGTAAACCACAGATCTTCAGCATCAATTTGGCTATCACGTTGTTGGCGTGCATGCTTACGGTAGAAGTCGATAATGGTGTTGTTGGCTAACTGGAACAGCCAAGCCTTAACACTGCTAGCATCTTGTACCTTATCTAAGTTCTGATAGGTCTTAATCAAGATATCTTGGAGCAAGTCGTCTACATCCGCAGAGTTGTTGACCTTTGAATGCAGGAATGACTTTAATGCTTGCTGATACTCGGCCCAGACTTGTTCGAGCTTCAAAGGTGCATTAGTTGCACTGTTCATTTACGCAACATTCGTCTTGTAAGAAATCAATCACACCTTCTAGGCACTCATACTCCGCCACGCAGAATAGAGTTCTTCCTTCTCGTCTTTGGCTGATTAGGCCCGCAGACGCCAAGCTTGATATGTGGTGAGACAAGGTAGAACCGGGAATGCCTAGCTCTTCTTGTAGGCCGCCAACTGCAATGCCTTGGTAGCCAGCTTTAACGACACTCTTATAAATGGTTAGGCGAATAGGGTGCCCCAACTCTTTAAGTGCTTTCGCAACGACTTCTAAGTTCATATTAACTCCTCAAGATTTAATTTCGATTTTAGTCGAAATGTATGTCGAATTCAAATTTAAAAACGGTGTCTGTGTAAGTTATTGAAAAACTGTGTTTTCGAAAATAATTTCGATTTTTATCGAAATAATGCTTGTTCTGGAGCTGTTTATTTCTATAATTCGAGAATATTCGAAATTAAGGATTGGTTACTTTTCTCATAGAGCCCGACCTTCAATCCAGTTTGGAGTTAATTATGAGCAATGAAATGTTAACAATGCTGAAAGACGCACTTGATATGTTCGCTTTCTTAGCAGTAGAGCTAATTATCTTTTTCTTAGCGATCAGCTACATTGTTGGGATTCTTCAAGAGTTCCTTACACCAGAAAAGATTCAATCTATCCTGAGCTCACGTAATGGTAAGGGTTATGTAGTAGCAGCACTACTGGGTGCAATTACACCTTTCTGTTCATGTTCGACCATTCCTTTCTTAAAAGGATTGCTGCGTGCAAGAGCGGGTTTCGGTCCAATGATGGTGTTCCTATTTGGTAGCCCACTATTGAACCCAGTGATCATTGGTTTGTTTGTGATTACCTTCGGTTGGCAAGTTGCTGTGTTCTACTTCCTTGTAGCAATGACGGTGTCTGTAGTGGCTGGTTACGCACTTGAGAAGCTTGGCTTTGAGCGTTACGTAAAACCTGAAGCGTATGAATCAACAGGTTCAGCTTCAAGCTGTGGTGATTCTGATCCTAAGAAAGCAGCACCGGTTAAAGCGGAATCTTCATGTGGTACAAGTGCATGTGGCGAACCTGCACCAGTAATGGCAAAAGAGACATCTTGCTGCGATTCTAAAAAAGAAGAGCCACAAGTAACGGTTTCATGCTGTTCAGCGGATGGAAGCGCAACAGCTGAAATCGTAGAGAAGAAAGAACCTAGCCGTTGGATGAGAATTTGGTTCTCAACTTGGAAAGATTTTAAACAAGTTTTCCCTTACCTAATGATGGGTATCGCGATTGGTTCATTCATCTACGGCTTCATTCCTACAGACCTAATTGCACAGTACGCTGGTGAAGGTATGTGGTATGCGATTCCAGTAGCTGCCGTGATTGGTATTCCACTGTACATTCGTGCTGAAGCGGTAATCCCATTAAGTGCAGCTCTAGTACAGAAAGGTATGGCGTTGGGTTCAGTAATGGCATTGATCATTGGTAGTGCAGGTGCAAGTTTGACGGAAGTTATCCTGCTTAAATCAATCTTCAAGAACCAAATGATTGCAGCATTCCTATTCGTTATCCTAAGCATGGCGATGGGTGCAGGCTTCCTATACAGCTTCATCTTTGGTTAATCAGGTCTGATTTCGAGATAACACCATTGATACAAAGAGATAGATAATAAAAAAGAGCTCACATAGTTGAGCTCTTTTTGCGTTGAGACTATTAGTTCGGAGATTAGAAACCGCGAATATCAAGCTCATTGTTGATCAACACAACACACTGAGAAGCAAACAGCATGTTCGGGCCTAAGCTGATTTTTTCTGTCCCTAAGCGCTTTAAGCTGTTGTAGCTTTTCTTCGGCATAGGGATGTGATCAGTAAGAAGGAAACATGGGTTTTCAGCAATCTCTGCATCACGGATAAAGTCACCTTTCTTATCCATCATGTATAGCTGGTGGTCTTCAGCCAGTTCTTTGACTAGTTTTTCAAAGCTCATAGTGCGAACGACGATTCCCGGTTCAACCTGACGAGTCTGCTCTTTGGTCATACCTTGAGAAGCATCAACCGCTCTTACTACCGCTGATAATAATGCCGATTCATGAAAGCCACCAATGTTGGTGATCTCATTTGAATCGAAAGTGATCGTACGTGAAAAGTCTTTAGTACTTTCTAATACAAGGTGTACGGTGACATTCTCACGGTGAGATTGAGCAACGAAGATCGTGTTCATCAGAGTATGAGCCAGAATCTCAGTATGAGCATCTTGCCCAACACCTTCTAAGATAAGTTTGCTCTCTGTAGGGGCTGCGCGAGCGCGTAATACAAATGAACGCATGGAATGTACCTTGTCAGTATGTGATAAAGCGAAACGGACTTTATCAACATGAATTGATGAATAACCAAAATTGTGGAGGTATGTAACTCTTTTCTATTAATGAAGTCAAATGGAGTTGCACTTAGCACCAACCCGCGAACTTTGAGTATTAAATAGAGAATGACCACATTACAAGACGGTAAGGGTTGAAGCGAACCAATGTTTACATAGATAGTATGCGCAAAATTATAAAGTGACTTACATAAGTAAGTAGTCGATGAAGTTACAGAAGATCAATAAAGAAGAATATAGAAAGAAGATGAACCTGCTGTTGGTTTCGTTGGTTGGGTCACTCGCAGTGTTCGCCATTGTATTCGGAACCATACTGATCGAGCTATTCGGTTCAGGGCAATCAATCGCAGGCGAATCGACAGGTAATTTCCACTTGAACGTATTAGGTGTGATCTTATCAGTCGCATTGAATGCATTTATCGCGAGCCGTGTGAAAGGGCATGATTACTTCAAAGAAGCGCTTTATGTATGGAACCTTAAACAAATCCATAATCAAATCTATCGTAAGCTCAAGCGTATTCAACCCAAAGCTGAGCAAGGTGATCGAGAAGCATTAACTATCCTTTACTTTTATTACACCACGCAAAAACAGGTATACGACCTAGATAACAATACATTGACGATAAAAACGGTTCAGCAGTCGCTAGATAACATCGTAGAGCTGAGTGATAAATGGAGTATTGAACTAGATATAGAGGTATTTTCGAAAGATTTAGTCGCGAAATTTTAAGTGATATGCCTGTAATTGTATGAGCTTTGACCTGCGAAAGACGCTTTTGACGTAAAAGTAGACACTTAAGCAACTTTTTTGAATTTTTATCAAAAAAGGGGTTGCCATGTTTACGATGATCTCTATAATGCCGCCTCACTGACACGGCAGACTCCACAAGGCTTCAGCGGTAATCAGTAAGACGGAAAGTTCGAAACAAATTAATTTTAAAAAGTGTTTGACACTTAAGATTAAATCGCTAGAATTCACGTCCGCTTTCAAGGGTTTCTTTGTAAAAAGAAAGTTTCGATAAGCAAAGCTCTTTAACAAT
>NZ_JBFRMS010000033.1:36672-89433 GCF_041470505.1 Vibrio sp. 10N.261.55.C5 | reverse complement strand
AGGCCTCCTCCTACTCGATTTTATCGATTTTGTCAGGGTGTTCAAAGGCTGATTAGAAATTTTGATAAAGAACAACGACAGAAATAGCCTGAGATACAGACTTAAGTAGGAGTGTTGTTGAAGAGGTAGCTTAACTAGGCTTTTACGTTGGTTCCCAGCGTGGAAATAGTATGCGTTTGACCACCGGCATTGTAGGTCATGCCAATTTTACCGTGGCTTTGCTGCATCATATTGCTGAGTTTTTTGAAGCTAAGGTGTGCTCGATTCAAGGCTTCGCCATTAACAAGGTTTGCTTGCTGGCAATCGTGCACTATCGACTGGATCTTTGTGACTAACTGAGCAAGTTCAGGATTCTCGGTCAGTTCTGAGATATTGGTATGGGTCGCGATTCGCTGATCGGTTGATCTTAATTGTTCAACAAGGACTACTTTTTCTTTGGCGATTCGCTCAATATCGTTTGATTGTCGGCTCGTAATAGCGGTTTTCTCTGAACTTAGTAATTCAGATAAGGCTTTGGCATTTTGAAGTTGAAAATTAACTAAATCTGCTAGTGCCGCCATAACGTAAACCTATTCATAACCTCGTATGCTTTAAGACAATCACTTCAATCAAAAGTGAGTGTTGGCTTAAAGACCTTTTAATTCATCTTCGAACTTGATCATGTTGTCTGCCAGTTTTTCTGGATCAACAGTGTATGAACCGTTCGCAATCGCTTCTTTGATCGCTGCTACTTTCACAGAATCAAAGCTTGGTTGTGCTGCCATATCTTGGTGGAGCTGACCAATCGCTTTGCCTTGTTGGCTAAGTGAAACCGCATCTTTGCTTGCTGGTGATTTAGTTGATACATCAGAATGTGATGCCTCAGAACTAGAATCAGAGCGTACTGCTGATCGGTTAGTGGTCGTTAGGGTTTGCCCTGAACGAATATTATCAATGCCTGCCATAGTTAAGCCTTTTTCTTCAAAAATGGGAACCTGTACAGTCAATATCGACCAAGGGTTCGAATACTTTAGCAATTTTTAGCTCAATAGTCGAAAAGCGACAAAACACCGCCGCCGTCACATTTGGCGTTAGAGTAGAGAGTGAAATCGCTAACGATACCGTCAATTTAGAAGTAAAGAATTAAAAGTAAACTGTGACTTCAGACATGCTGGTAACAATTCCTTCAATTATACGCTGTGATTTGTCATTTTTCACTCTTACTTGATCACCCATAGAGCCATCGGTAAGCGCAGTCCCTTTGGTGGTAATGGTCATGCCACCTTTTACTGCCTGTATGATAACCTTCTCGTTTCGGCACACGACACAGATATCACCTCTTTCTACAACATCGCCCGGTCTTAGGTTCTTTTTTACCTTAGCGCCGATGACTTGTTGTGGGGCTGTGAAACCTTGGCGACGAAACTTGTTAAGAGAAATCATAGCGGTGGTGATATCGTATTGACCGACGATTTCGCCTCTCGCGAGTGAACGAGTGGTGGTGACAAGGGGCACCGACATCGAAAGACGCACCGGTACATAAACGCGCCACTCATCAGGAACACATTGCACTAAAACCGTAATACTGCTGCGGGTATTGGTGGTGGTTGAGGCGCTGGTCTCTAAAGGCACTGGGCAGTCTGTCGCTTTGATTCTTGAGTCAACATTTGCTGAATTAACAAAGAGTTCGCCACCTTGTGGCTGCTCAACTGTATCAAGGATATGTTGCTCCGCTGCAGACTGAATCATCTCAATTTGTTCTGGGGTCGCAGCTTGTACAAAAAAACTAAACAATATTGATAAAATGCCGATAAACTTAGCGACAGTTTTAAAAGTAGCTCTACACATTGCTATGGAAAGAGGTGGCAAATTTGTTTTATAATACGTCATTCCGTTTCTCTGGTGGTTCGTAGCCTGCAGTAGACTAACACTTTTTATACAAAAAAGTTTGATATGGAGATGAGCTCATGACGGGTATTCTTGATTCGGTGAATCAGCGTACGCAACTCGTCGGTCAAAACCGATTAGAATTACTAACCTTTCGCCTAATGGGGCGTCAGCGTTACGGCATTAATGTCTTTAAAGTAAAAGAAGTGCTGCAATGCCCTAAGCTGACAAAGATGCCAAACTTGAACCCACTGGTTAAAGGTGTAGCACACATTCGTGGCCAAACGATCTCTGTGATCGACTTGAGCTTAGCGATTGGTGGCCGTCCTACAACGGATATTGAAAAGTGTTTTGTGGTTATCTCTGAGTTTAACCGAACCATTCAAGGTTTCTTGGTAAGTTCAGTTGAGCGCATTATTAACATGCACTGGGAATCGATTCTTCCGCCGCCAGATGGCGCAGGTAGAGCTAACTACCTGACAGCGGTAACCAACATTGATAATGAATTGGTAGAAATTCTTGATGTTGAGAAGATCCTTGCAGAAATTTCTCCTGTTGATGAAACAATGGACAGCAAGATTGCTGAAGATATTGCGAAAGTAGAACAAGAGAAAGAACTGGTTCGCCGCATCTTGATTGCTGATGACTCGACCGTTGCTCGTAAGCAGGTTCAACGTGCTATTGAGTCGATTGGTTTTGAAGTTATCTCGGTGAAGGATGGTAAAGAAGCCTACGAGAAGCTGATACAGATGTCATCAGAAGGCAGTATTTACGATCAGATTTCATTGGTGATTTCTGATATCGAAATGCCAGAAATGGATGGATACACGCTGACTGCTGAGATTCGTCGTCACGCCGAACTTAAAGATTTATACGTAATTTTACACTCATCGTTGAGTGGTGTATTTAACCAAGCCATGGTTGAGCGTGTTGGAGCTAACTCCTTCATCGCTAAATTCAACCCAGATGAGCTTGGTGCAGCTGTAAAAGCTGCGTTAACTAACTAAAAGAGACATTAATGACTGCTATAACAATAAGTGATCAAGAGTATCGCGATTTCAGCCGTTTCTTAGAATCTCAATGTGGCATTGTATTAGGTGACAGCAAGCAGTATTTAGTGCGCAGTCGTCTAAGCCCATTAGTAACGAAGTTTAAGTTAGCTTCTTTGTCTGATTTGTTGAGAGATGTAGTAACAGGTCGAAACCGTGAGCTGCGTGTGGCTGCTGTCGATGCCATGACGACGAACGAGACACTTTGGTTCCGTGATACTTACCCGTTTGCTGTGCTTGCGGATAAGCTTCTACCGGAAATAGCGGCAAATAAACGTCCTATTAAGATTTGGTCTGCGGCAAGCTCTTCAGGCCAAGAAGCATACTCAATGGCAATGACGATTCTTGAAACTCAAGCTCGTAAGCCAGGTATGCTGCCAAATGTATCGATTACCGCAACTGACATCTCAGCAAGTATGTTGGATATGTGCCGCACTGGCGCTTACGACAACCTTGCATTGGGACGTGGACTTTCTCCAGAGCGCCGTCGTACTTTCTTTGAAGATGCGGGCGATGGCCGTATGAAAGTGAAAGATAACGTCAAGCGCATGGTGAACTTCCGCCCTCAGAACCTGATGGACAGCTATGCATTGTTAGGCAAGTTCGACATTATTTTCTGTCGTAACGTGCTGATTTACTTCTCGCCTGATATGAAGTCAAAGGTACTTAACCAGATGGCAAATAGCCTGAACCCTGGTGGGTACTTACTATTGGGCGCGTCTGAATCGTTAACAGGCTTAACCGATCGTTTTGAAATGGTTCGCTGTAATCCAGGCATCATCTACAAATTAAAGTAACGAGCGGCACCGATATTAGGTGTAAGGTTACCGTCTAAATTTAAAACCCAGCCAAGTGCTGGGTTTTCTTTTTCCTGCTTAAGCTATATCTTTAAGTCAGAGTGACATTCCAATTTACTCTATTTTTTGGCTTGTTTATTGCAAGTTTACCCACGAGTAACCTGTAAAAGCATTGATAGACCGCCTTGTTTCAAAAGTTGGTATATATATTGCTTTGGTTATTTCATAACAGTCAGTTCTTGAGTTGAGGTTTACATGGCTATTTCTTTTGACAATGCTTTGGGCATTCACCAGCACACAGTTGGTGTACGTGAGCGTAACGCTGAGGTGCTTTCCACCAATATCGCGCAAGCAAACACGCCTGGGTATAAAGCAAAGGGATTAGACTTTAAGAAATCACTGCAAGCGGCAAGTTCTGGGGCAAGCATTGGTCTTAGCCGTACAGATGGTCGGCACATTTCTGCCTCAACAACGGTGAACGGGGAAACGAAGTATCGCATTCCTACCCAACCTGATACAGGAGATGGCAACACGGTTGATTTGGATTTGGAAAGAAACCTTTTCATGCAAAACCAAATTAGGCATCAAGCCTCTCTCGACTTCTTAGGAAGTAAGTTCAAGAATTTAACTAAAGCGATTAAAGGGGAATAATTAGATGAGTTTATTCAATGTATTCAATGTGACTGGTTCTGCGATGAGTGCTGAATCTGTTCGTCTAAATACGACCTCGAGCAACCTTGCGAACGCGGACAGTGTAAGTAGTTCTGCTGAAGAAACTTACAAGGCTCGTCACGCAGTGTTCGGCGCTGAGTTAAATAAAGCACGCAACAGTGGTCACACTGTGCCTGTGAAAGTATTAGGTATTGTGGAAAGCGATAAGCCGCTAAGCGCGGAGTACAACCCGGATCACCCATTAGCGAACAACGAAGGCTATATCTACAAGCCTAATGTCAACGTTATGGAAGAAATGGCAAACATGATTTCGGCATCACGTGCGTACCAAACAAACGTACAGGTTGCTGACTCGAGTAAACAAATGCTGCTGCGTACGCTGCAGATGGGTCAATAAGGATAAGGAGGTAGCACATGGCTGGAATCAACAACAATGTTGGTCAAAGCGGCTTGTCCTATGTTGACCAGCTGAAGAGTCTTCAAGATGGCGCTAAAAAGCCCGACGAAACAACAGGTAAGCAGGATCTTAAACAAGAAGACTTCTTGTCTTTGTTGACTAAGCAACTAGCACAACAAGACCCTTTCAAGCCGGTTAGCAATGACCAGATGATTGCGCAAATGGCTTCATTTGCGACCGTAGATGGCATTGGCAAAATGAATACACAGTTTGAAAGCTTGAATTCATCAATGACCTCTAACCAAGCTCTTCAGGCCTCCTCTTTAGTTGGGCGTGATGTATTGGTTCCTGGTGCGGCAGGTGTAAAACCCGGTGATGGCGGTATGGCGGCAATGGTTAAGCTTCCTCAGGCAATGGACAATGTAATGGTCCGTGTTGAGAACGAAGTTGGCCAATTGGTTCGCACATTTGATATCGGCTCTAAACCATCTGGTGATACACGTGTTGAATGGGACGGAAAAGACGAAGACGGTAACCCATTGCCGGCCGGTAAATACAACGTGAAAGCGTCGGGTTTGCTGGATGGCGAGAACACAGAGTTCCAAGTTTCCAGTTATGCGAACGTGAACAGTGTGCTTCTTGGTAAGGGCGATGGCAACGTACTACTCAATCTGGCTGGTTTTACATCGCCAGTACGACTTGCTGAAGTACTAGAAGTTGGTAAAGCGTAGCTCTTTATTGAGTGACTATGCTAGCTAGATAGATTAGGAGAATAATGGAATGTCATATGTAGCTTTAAGCGGCCTATCCGCTGCACAATTAGACCTGAATACAACCAGTAACAACATTGCGAACGCGAACACATTTGGCTTTAAAGAGTCTCGTGCCGAGTTTGGTGATGTTTACTCAAGCTCGTTGTTCACTAACGCAAAAACGACGGCAGGTGGCGGTGCGCAAGCTAGCCAAGTGGCGCAACAGTTCCACGAAGGTTCAAGTATTTATACGAACAACCCAATGGACTTACGTGTAAGTGGTACAGGTTTCTTTGCAGTATCGAAAGACCGCATGGTGCCAGAGATTAACGAATTAACGCGTAATGGTGCATTTCACCTAAACAAAGACAACTACATGGTTACCGCTAATGATGAGTTTCTTTTAGGTTACGATGTTGATCCAAACTCGGGGGAAGTTCTTTCTTATGCGCCAAAGCCTCTCGACATTCCTGCTGAGTTTGGTAAACCAAAACAGACAGAAAACATTGAAGTAGGGGTTAACCTTCCTGCAAACGGTGATCTTAAAGACCCGGCTGCATTTAACTTCAAAGATGCTGATACTTATAACCGTGCAACGTCTTCGACGGTATACGATTCTATGGGTCAGTCTTACAAGTTAACGACTTACTACCTCAAAGATCAGACTCAACCAAACACTTGGCAAACGTACTACACCATGTCAGATGAGAACGGTGAAAAGCCGGTCAACATTACTGGTGGTGATGCGACGAATGCACAAGGTCATGTTGGTCACACAATGAAGTTCAACAATGACGGTACGTTAGCAAGCCTAAACAATGGTCAGCCGATTAACTCGGAACCACTGGGTGCTGGTGCGAACCCTATTGACTTGAACGGTGCTGATCCAACTCAAGTGCTTAAGTTTGGTTTAGATTCTTCAACTCAGTTTGCCGCTCCGTTTGAATTGACTAAGTTTGATGAAGATGGCGCGACAACAGGTTTCTTAACAAAAATTGATTTCGATGAGTACGGCAGTGTTCTAGGTACTTATTCAAATGGTGAAAACGTGATGCTTGGCCGTGTAGGCTTGGTTCGTGTACCAAATGAGCAAGGTCTGGATAAGAAAGGCGGTACTCAATGGGATTCTACCAACGACTCTGGTGACAAGATCTGGGGTGAATCGAACAAAGGTTCATTTGGTAGCATCAACAACGGCTCGCTAGAGCAGTCGAACATCGATATGACTCAAGAACTGGTTGATTTGATTTCTGCTCAACGTAACTTCCAGGCGAACTCGCGTTCTCTAGAAGTACACAACCAGCTACAACAGAATATTCTTCAGATTCGTTAATCGTTTAAAGCGTTTGAATCATCTGCGAATACCCAATTCAATGTTATTGAATTGGGTATTGTTGTTTGTCTTTTTATTTGCCGCCCCTATTGCCGCCCGGTAATGCCACTGGCAACAATTCTTCCTCAATGATCCTTTGATGATCACCCTTCTTGTTCGTTTTCTATTTAAGTTATTGATAAATAACAGTTAAAAATATTGGCACAGTGTTTGCTTTATTAGCCCCAGAAGATGATTTTTGGAGCAAAATTATGGATCGCGCACTGTTTCTTGCCATGAGTGGCGCTAAGCAAAATATGCAAGCTTTGCAGCTACGTGCAAACAACCTTGCCAACGTAAGTACAACGGGTTTCCGTGCTGATTTAGCACAGGCACGTTCAATGCAAGCGTATGGCGAAGGCATGCCTACTCGTGTTTTCAGCATGACAGAGCGTCCGGGTCATAATTTCGCTCAGGGTAGTGTGGTTACTACTGGCCGAGATCTAGACGTTACCATTCAAGGTGATGGTTGGATTTCAGTGATGGACAATACTGGCCGTGAAGGTTTAACACGTAACGGTAACCTAAGGGTTGACCAAAACGGTTTACTAACCAACGCAAGCGGTCACTTAGTGCTTGGTGAAAACGATGCACCAATCACGCTGCCAATCCCAATCAGCAAAGTAGAAATTGGTACAGACGGTACGATTTCGGTGATTCCTCAAGGCGCTCCAGCTGAAGAATTGGCCGTGGTTGATCGTATTAAGCTTGTACGTCCAGACAACCAAAGTTTGTTTAAAGACACGAATGGTCTATTCCGTTCGAAAAACCCAGATCAGGCATACGAAGCAGATGCAGCGGTAACGTTGCTAAAAGGTGCTATCGAAGGCAGTAACGTAAATGCCGTAGGTGAAATGACCAGCCTAATTGACTTACAACGTCAGTTTGAAATGCAGGTCAAAATGATGAGCACAGCAGAGGAAATGGACAAGTCGTCTGATTCACTGCTTCGTATGAGCTAATAGAATTTAAAGGACATTGCTATGCATCCAGCATTATGGGTAAGTAAAACGGGTTTAGACGCCCAACAAACCAATATCTCAACGATTTCGAACAACCTTGCCAACGCCTCGACCATTGGTTTTAAAAAGAGCCGCGCTGTATTTGAAGATCTGTTCTACCAGAATATTAATCAACCGGGTGGTCAATCGTCTCAGAATACTGAGCTGCCAAGTGGTTTGATGCTGGGTGCCGGTTCTAAGGTCGTCGCGACTCAAAAAGTGCACACTCACGGTAACGCACAAACGACATCTAACAGCCTAGACATGATGATTGAAGGCGACGGTTTCTTCCAAGTTGAAATGCCAGACGGTGAAACAGGTTACAGCCGCAATGGTCAGTTCACACTGAACGGTGAAGGCGCGATCGTAACGTCGGGCCAAGGTTATCCTCTACAACCAGAAATTGTGATTCCTGAAGACGCGATCTCGGTAACGGTTGGTAACGACGGTGAAGTATCGGTTCGTCTACGTGGCGAGCAAAACAACGTCGTGGTTGGTCAAATTACCATTACTGACTTTGTAAACCCAGGTGGTCTAGAGCCAGTAGGTCAAAACCTTTACTTGCCAACTGGCGCGAGTGGCGACCCACAAGAGGGTGTACCGGGTTTTGATGGCCTGGGTAACATCCGCCAATCGATGCTAGAAACATCGAACGTAAACGTAACCGAAGAGCTGGTAAACATGATTGAAGCTCAGCGTGTATACGAAATGAATTCGAAAGTTATCTCGTCAGTAGACAAGATGATGAGCTTTGTTAACCAACAGCTGTAATTGGTTTATTCGCCGTTTACTTTTTTAATTAATCTATCTGTTTTTGCTAATTGACCCATTTACCACTGCCTGCTGAGAGTATATCGCCATGAAACGTATTTTTTGTTTAGCCCTGTTAGCTTCGATGACTGGTTGTACAGTACTGGATCCAATTGAGACGCCAGCACAAGAGAACGCGACCACAGTGGTTGATGCGGTTGAAGGCGATAAGTCGGCAGAAGAAAGTTCAGGAATTATCGACACGCTTCGTGGGCGAACCGATCCAATTGCTGGTGACCCTGCATGGGCGCCAATCAACCCCAAGCAGAAGCCAGAGCATTATGCAGCGGCAACGGGCTCACTGTTTAATGTGAACCACATTGGCAGCATGTATGACGACTCAAAGCCTCGTGGTATTGGTGACATCATCACTGTAGCGCTAGATGAGAGTACTCGAGCGACCAAAAAAGCCAACGCAGACATGTCTAAGTCGAATGATGCATCGATGGAGCCGCTGGCTGTTGGTGGTCAAGAGCTGACGATCGATAAGTACAACTTTTCTTACGATCTGAGCAACACCAATACCTTCGCTGGTGATGCATCAGCCAACCAAAGTAACAGCATCAGCGGCTATATCACCGTAGAAGTGATCGAAGTATTAGCCAATGGCAACCTAGTGGTTCGTGGTGAGAAGTGGATGACACTGAACACCGGCGATGAGTACATCCGCCTAAGCGGTACCATCCGTCCAGACGATATTGACTTCGAAAATACCATTGCTTCAAACCGTGTTTCTAACGCACGAATTCAGTACTCAGGGACTGGCGTACAGAAAGATATGCAAGAGCCTGGATTCTTGGCACGATTCTTTAATGTAT
This sequence comes from Vibrio sp. 10N.261.55.C5, assembly GCF_041470505.1. Lineage (NCBI taxonomy): Bacteria > Pseudomonadati > Pseudomonadota > Gammaproteobacteria > Vibrionales > Vibrionaceae > Vibrio > Vibrio sp. 10N.261.55.C5. The sequence goes on along the minus strand of NZ_JBFRMS010000033.1, from coordinate 79,899 downwards.
CTCTGTAGAGCTTGATAGGACGACGACATACTGACAGCCTCTATCACTCAGCCACATTTAGCTAAGCTATTATAAATTAAAGCAATACAGACAGGTTACTCAATGAAAAAACTGACACTCGTACTATTCGGCATGCTATTTCTTGCCACCAGTGCCCATGCTGCGCGAATCAAAGACGTGGCAAAAGTGGCGGGTGTTCGTAGTAACCAACTTGTCGGTTATGGTTTGGTCACGGGCTTGCCGGGTACTGGTGAGACAACTCCCTTTACCGATCAAACATTTAACGCAATGCTGCAAAATTTTGGCATCCAATTGCCGCCCGGCACTAAGCCAAAAACCAAAAACGTCGCGGCTGTTATTGTGACTGCTGAACTGCCAGCATTCTCTAAGCAAGGCCAAGAAGTTGACGTAACCGTTTCTTCTATCGGTTCAGCAAAAAGCCTTCGTGGTGGTACCTTGCTACAGACCTTCTTGAAAGGTCTAGACGGTCAAGTGTATGCGGTCGCGCAGGGTAACTTGGTGGTAAGTGGCTTTAGTGCACAAGGTAACGACGGTTCTAAGATTGTCGGTAACAACCCTAACGTTGGTATCATCTCTAGCGGTGCGACGGTTGAACAAGAGATCCCAACGCCATTCGGTCGTGGTGACTACATCACCTTCAACCTAATCCAATCAGATTTCACAACGGCTCAGCGTATGGCTGATGCGGTTAATAATTTCCTAGGCCCACAAATGGCTTCAGCGGTAGACGCAACTTCAGTAAAAGTTCGTGCACCGCGTGAAATCAGCCAGCGTGTAGCATTCTTGTCGGCTATCGAAAACATCGAGTTCGACCCTGCTGAAGGCTCTGCAAAAATCATCGTCAACTCTCGTACAGGTACGATTGTGGTTGGTAAGCACGTTCGCCTAAAAGCGGCGGCGGTCACCCACGGTGGTATGACGGTTGCAATTAAAGAAAATCTAAACGTAAGCCAACCGAATGCATTCTCTGGTGGCCAAACGGTAGTGGTCCCTGATTCTGATATCGAAATCACGGAAGGCGATGGTAAGATGTTCAAATTTGAACCTGGCCTAACGCTGGACGATTTGGTACGCGCAGTCAATGAAGTGGGCGCTGCACCTTCTGATTTAATGGCAATCCTTCAAGCACTGAAACAAGCGGGTGCAATTGAAGGCCAATTGATCATTATCTAAGAAGGGGTAAAGCATGATTAAAAATAACAATGACATCGGCTTTATTCACGATATCGGTAGCCTAGACCGCCTTCGTCAACAAGCGGTAAACGGTGAAGAAGGTAGCGAGAAAGAAGCATTAACCGCGGCGGCAAAACAGTTTGAATCGATTTTCACCTCGATGTTGTTTAAGTCAATGCGCGACGCTAACTCGAGCTTTAAGTCGGATATGTTGAACAGCCAGAACGAGCAGTTCTATCGTCAGATGCAAGATGACCAAATGGCGAGTGAGTTAAGCGCTTCAGGTTCATTAGGTCTTGCAGATATGATCGTGGCTCAACTAAGCGCTGGCCAAGCAAGCGATACGTCTGAAGAGAAGGTTCGCAGTGAAGGCTTTGATGCTTCATTGCAAAGACCGCAATATTCAGGCCGTTCGGAAGAGCGAGCGTCAGACGTTCAACCTGCGCAAGCAGCAAAACAGCCAGTATCCTTTGATTCTCCAGAATCGTTTGTGACCTCAATGAAGCCTTACGCGGAAAAAGCGGCAAGTGCGCTTGGTGTGGACTCGTCTCTTCTATTGGCACAAGCTGCCCTTGAAACGGGTTGGGGCTCTAAAATGGTTAAGAACTCTTTGGGCAACAGCAATAACTTATTTAACATCAAAGCAGATAGAAGTTGGAAGGGCGATAAGGTCGCGACTCAAACTCTTGAGTTCCATGGCAAAACCGCCGTTAAAGAGTCAGCTTCCTTCCGTTCTTACTCTAATTTCGAAGATAGCTTTAATGATTACGTGAAGTTCTTGAACGAAAATCCAAGATACGAAACGGCGCTACAGCATCAAGGCAATTCAGAGAATTTCATCAAAGGTATTCATCAGGCTGGTTACGCAACTGACCCTAACTATGCAGACAAGGTTTTACGAGTTAAAGCCAAGATTGATGAGATGAACTAGCGTCATAAATCAACATAGAGAGCTTGCTACTGGCAGGCTCTTTTCTTCTCCGCCCCTTCAGTTCTTACGCGTAATCCATAGTTATCTCCTTACACTTCAATAAATTATCGTCTTTTAATTTCCTATTGTTTGTGTTGGCACATATATTGCTTTTATCTTAGTAATATACGGTTGTAGTTAATCAGTTCATTCTGGTTTTGTTAAGTTTTTTGGGGGCATTATGGCGTCGGATCTTCTGAATGTAGGAGCACAAAGTGTTCTTACGGCTCAGAGACAGCTAAACACCACAGGTCATAACATTTCTAACGCCAACACAGAGGGCTATAGCCGCCAATCTGTGATTCAAGGTGTGAATGACCCGCGCCAGTACGGTGGTCAAACCTACGGTATGGGTGTGCATGTGGAAAATGTTCGCCGCTCTTGGGATCAATTTGCCGTCAATGAACTTAACCTATCGACAACCAATGCCGCCAACAAAGGTGATACCGAAGCAAACCTAGATATGCTGTCGAGCATGTTGTCGTCGGTTGCTTCGAAGAAGATCCCTGAAAATCTCAACGAGTGGTTTGACTCGGTGAAAACATTAGCCGATACACCGAACGATGTTGGTGCGCGAAAGGTTGTATTAGAAAAGGCTGGGCTATTAAGTAAAACGTTGAATGAGTTTCATGAAACGGTTCGCCAACAGTCTGATTCTACGAACAAAAAATTAGACATGGGTATCGAGCGAGTTAACCAACTGGCTTACGAGATCCGTGACGTACAACGCTTAATGATGCGAACTCCTGGGCCTCATAACGACCTTCGAGATCAGCACGAAAAGCTGATTAATGAGCTTTCTGGTTACACCAAAGTAACGGTAACTCCTCGCTCAAATGCCGAAGGGTTTAATGTCCATATTGGTAATGGCCATACCTTGGTCTCTGGTAGTGAAGCGAGCCAACTGAAGATGGTTGATGGCTTGCCCGATGCGCATCAGCGTCGCCTAGCAATTGTTGAAGGTAAGTCTTTAAAACCGATCACCAGCAGTGATATCGACGGAAAAATCGGCGCCATGCTAGACATGCGTGACGAACATATCCCGGCAATCATGGATGAGCTTGGTCGTTTAGCGACCGCGTTTTCATATGAGGTCAATAGTCTTCAAGAACAAGGTTTGGATCTTAACGGCAACGTAGGTAAGGACTTGTTTACCGACGTGAACTCAGAGCTGGTGGCAAAATCTCGTGTCACGGCTAGCGGGCAATCGAAAGCCGATGTTGCGGTATACATTGATGATACTTCTGCCTTAAAAGGCGGTGAGTATGGACTGAAATACGATGGCAGTGATTATGTCGTGACTAAGCCGAACGGTGAGACCGTTAAGATGGCGACCGACTCTAGCGGTAGTGCTTTTTATCTTGATGGCATGCGAGTGGAAGTACGTAACCCTCCTGAACTAGGAGAGAAACTGTTACTGCGTCCAACGCGTAATTTTGCTGCGCAGATTCATATGGAAACCAAAGATCCGAAAGACATTGCTGCGCAAAGTTATGAGGCATCGACCACGTTTGCCAAGGGTACAGCGGGATTTAAAATCCTAGAAGCAGGTCAACTGCGTGAGTTTGAAGTGATTGTCTCACCAAAAGGTGAGCAGTTTGCTGTGACGGATCCGAAGGGTAACATTTTAATGCAGCCTCAACCGTATCCGCCACAAGGGCCAGTGACCATCAACGGTACAACGTTTGAGCTCACACCCGGTGCGGTGGCAAATGATAAGTTTACGGCAAACCTTGTCCCATCAGAAGGTGACAACGGTAACCTGCGTAAGCTACAAGATCTTCAAACAGGAAAGCTGTTGAATGATGGTGAGTCTACGATTTTAGACCTTTACCACAACTTGAATACTAATACGGGCTTGAAGTCTTCAACGGCAAATCGCCTGAGTGATATTGCGACATTAGAAAAACAGTCGGCTCAAGAACGTATTGCTTCTATCTCGGGAGTAAACCTCGATGAAGAAGCGGCAAACATGATGAAATTTCAGCAAGCGTATATGGCTTCTTCACGTATCATGCAAGCAGCCAATGATACGTTTAACACTATTTTGGCTCTGAGATAGGAAGGTATAAATGTTGAATCGTATCTCTAGCTTCCATAATTATCAGTCAGTACAAAACGACTTGCGCCGTCAAGAGAACAAGGTGCATCACAACCAAGCACAACTTGCTTCGGGTAAGAAGTTACAGTCGCCAAGTGATGACCCATTAGCGACGCACTATTTACAGAACATTGGTCAGCAGTCAGAACAGCTTAAACAGTATGTCGATGCGATTACTCTAGTCAGAAACCGTCTTGAGCATCATGAAGTATTGGTTTCTAACACTGAAGGCTTTGCTGATGAAGCAAAACGAACCGTGATGGAAATGATCAACGGTGCGCTTTCTCCGGAAGACCGTTTAGCTAAGAAGCGTGAAATTCAAGAACTGGCGAATAACTTCCTGCATTTAGCCAACTCTCAAGATGAGTCGGGTAACTACACGTTTGCAGGCACTAAGCCGAAAAATCAGCCTTTCTTTCGAGATAACGAAGGGAATGTGACATATCAAGGTGATGACTACCAACGCAAGATGCGTGTGGCAAGCAGCTTTGAAATGGCAATGAATGATCCGGGCAGCAAGATGTTTATGGAAATAGACAACCCGTTCGGTGACTACGAACCTCAGTACGAGCTTGAACCTGCGTCTGAGTTATTGCTCGGGCGTGCGACCAACAGCGATGAAGATGGGTCTACTTATAAAGTGACGTTTGTCGACATGCAGACGGGCAATTTCGCTTATCAGCTTGAAAAAGACGGCGCAGTGGTTGCGGCAGAAGATTTTGATCCTTCGACAGGCATTGTTTATGAAGGGCTGAATATTCAAATCAAAGGCCAAATCACTAAAGGTGATTCGATCACCTTAGAACCACGAGAGACTTTCTCTATCTTTGATACGTTCAAAGAGGCTGCTGAGCAGGCTGAAAACCCGGTATCGGATGCATCAGCAACAGCGAAACTGCACCAAGTAACTGAAGAGTTCCACGCTGCGTTTATCCATTTGACCAAGGCAAGAACCGATGTTGGTGCACGCTTGAGTACTTTGGATATTCAAGAGCAACAACATGAAGATTTCAAGTTGTCTTTAGCAAAAGCAAAAAGCAACTTTGAAGACTTGGATTACTCGAAAGCGATCATTGAGTTCAATGAAAACTCTCGAGCACTACAAGCTTCTCAACAAGCGTTTGGCAAAACCAAAGACCTGACCTTGTTTAACTATATTTAATGATCAATCGGTATTTAATGGTGGCTTGTCGATCACCATGGCGTTGATTCCTTGCCGTATGTGCTATGCCATACGTGCGAATGACGCCACAGTTTGCCGCTTTTTTGTACGAAGCATGATGTTTCTAGAATAGCGGCAAAAAACGGCAATAAGGAAGGTGAATGTTTTTCATCTTCTAATAGTAGAAAATCATAATTGCGCAGTGTTGTTTGTAAGCTTCTGATTTTTAGATAATTAAAAAATTATTTATATGATATTAAACTTGGCATACAACTTGTATCTGTGTTGGTTATAAATGATTAATACAGATCTTAAACCTTGTATAGGGTTTATCGAGTAATACACGGTCAGTGCTTATCCATATGAGAGTAAAGCTGGCCGCTTCGCAGAAACTTTGCGAACTCATAAGGAGAGCAAAATGGCTATCAATGTAAGCACTAACGTATCTGCTATGACAGCACAGCGTTACCTGAATAAAGCATCTAATGACTTAGCGACTTCTATGGAGCGTTTGTCATCTGGTCACAAGATCAACAGCGCGAAAGACGATGCAGCCGGTCTGCAAATCTCTAACCGTTTAACGGCGCAATCACGTGGTTTAGACGTTGCAATGCGTAATGCCAATGATGGTATTTCAATTGCACAAACCGCTGAAGGCGCGATGAATGAATCAACCAACGTACTGCAACGTATGCGTGATTTAGCGATTCAATCATCAAACGGCACTAACTCGCCGGCAGAGCGTACTGCACTGAACGAAGAGTCAATGGCACTTCAAGATGAGCTTAACCGTATTGCGGAAACCACATCGTTTGGTGGTCGTCGTCTACTGAACGGTTCATTCGGTGAAGCTTCATTCCAGATCGGTTCTAACTCTGGTGAAGCAATGATCATGGCTCTGACAAGTATCCGTGCAGATGACTACCGTATGGGTGGTACTACGTTCGATTCAGAAAACGCGAAAGATAAGAACTGGGAAGTGCCGCCAACAGCGAGCGATCTTAAGTTCGAATTCAAAACCAAAGCGGGTGAAGACATCGTTTTAGATATCAATACCAAAGCGGGCGATGATATCGAAGAGCTTGCGACTTACATTAATGGTCAGTCTGATCTTGTGAACGCATCGGTTACTGATGATGGTCGCATTCAACTGTTCGTTGCTGAACCTGACCTTGACGGCCCAATGTCTATCTCTGGTGGTCTAGCGTCTGAGCTAGGTATTAAGAGTGAAGGTCGTGCAACATCGGTTCAAGATATTAGTTTGATGAGCGTAGCAGGATCACAGAATGCTATTAGCGTGATTGATTCTGCAATGAAATACGTAGATTCACAGCGTGCTGATTTGGGTGCAAAGCAGAACCGTCTAAGCCACAGTATTAATAACTTGGCAAACGTACAAGAGAACGTAGACGCTTCAAACAGCCGAATCAAAGATACGGACTTTGCGAAAGAGACGACGCAAATGACCAAATCACAAATTCTGCAACAAGCAGGTACTTCGATACTTGCTCAAGCGAAACAGTTGCCTAACTCTGCGATGTCACTATTGCAATAGTTATTGGTTGAACTCGCTGCTCGTGTTCAGACGTGAGCCATGCAGCAAGGGAAACTGGCAAGCATACTTACTATTGAGTGTTTAGCTCTCTCATCTCTCACCTGCTATCCATTTTTACAGTAAGAATGCAACGGCAAGTCGGAAATGTGTTCATTTCTCGATGATCTCCACACAGGCTCTGACGCGCCAACTAGCCCCGGTTCTCTCAAAGGAAAAGGGGCTTTTTCCTTTCTGTATTTCTTGTTTTTGCTATTTACTTTCCTGCGAATTTTCTCGCTCTACCTTTTTCAAATCTCTATTTGACTGTTCTTCTTCACGATAAATAATCTCATCTATTACACAAGATCTGCCTAACTCGGAGATCTTTGGCGATTGATCATTTCTCGACCTTGAGCCATTTAGACGGCGGTTCGTACGCTTTCTGAACAGATTAAGATCTTTTTCCAATTGAAATCTATCGCTGTATTAGAAAATGATGAGAATTAAGTTGTTGATAAATATTAGATTAATATTTTTTTTGTGGTTTTTTGAAAGTTTTTCTAAAGCTTCTGATTTTCGCGCCGTTATTAAAAGTAACTTTGAGAGAACTACTTGGTTTTCCGAGACGTCGGAAACCGCTATACCGGAAAATCAATTGGAGAAATCACCATGGCAGTGAATGTAAATACAAACGTTTCAGCGATGACAGCGCAACGTTACCTAAACAACGCAAACAGCGCACAACAAACATCAATGGAGCGTCTAGCTTCTGGCTCAAAAATCAACAGCGCAAAAGATGACGCTGCGGGCCTACAAATCTCGAACCGTTTGAACGTTCAGAGCCGTGGTCTTGATGTTGCTGTACGTAACGCGAACGACGGTATCTCTATTGCACAAACTGCTGAAGGTGCAATGAACGAGACAACGAACATCCTGCAACGTATGCGTGATTTGTCTCTACAGTCTTCAAACGGCTCAAACTCAAAATCTGAGCGTGTAGCGATTCAAGAAGAAGTAACTGCGCTTAACAATGAACTTAACCGTATCGCAGAAACCACATCTTTCGGTGGTAACAAACTCATTAATGGCACTTACGGAACTCAGTCATTCCAAATCGGTGCGGACAACGGTGAAGCGGTAATGCTTCAACTGAAAGACATGCGCTCTGATAACGCTCAGATGGGTGGTAAGAGCTACCAAACTGAGAACGCGAAAGATAAAGATTGGAACGTTCAATCAGGCTCTAACGACCTAAAAATGTCGTTCACTGATAACTTCGGTCAAGCACAAGAAATCGACATCAGCGCAAAAGCGGGTGACGACATTGAAGAGCTAGCAACGTACATCAACGGTCAACAAGATTCTGTTAAAGCATCTGTAACTGAAGACGGCAAGCTACAAATGTTCACTGGCAACAACAAAGTGAGCGGCGATGTGTCTTTCTCTGGTGGTCTTGCTGGTGAGTTAGGTATTCAAGCAGGTAAAGACGTAACGGTTGACACTATCGATGTAACATCAGTTGGCGGCGCACAAGAGTCTGTAGCTATTATCGATGCGGCACTTAAGTATGTAGATAGCCACCGTGCTGAGCTAGGTGCTTTCCAAAACCGTTTCGACCACGCTATCAGCAACTTAGACAACATTAACGAGAACGTTAACGCATCTAAGAGCCGTATTAAAGATACCGATTTCGCGAAAGAAACGACTCAGATGACTAAGTCTCAGATCCTTTCTCAAGCTTCAAGCTCGATTCTTGCTCAAGCGAAGCAAGCGCCGAACTCGGCACTTAGCCTACTAGGTTAATCGATTAAAAAGCCACGTTGACCAATAGTGTTGACGCAAGGCTTCCACAAATTAGCTCGTGGTGAGAGATGAGCGCTAAACAGACCCAGCTTCGGCTGGGTTTTTTATTGCCTGCAATTTGGCGAAGGTGTATTTAAAAAAGTGCAATGTTGGTAAGCAGGAGCAAAAGCGAGATTCCCTATCGCGTTCGTTCCTCACTGTAGGGAATGACGGGGTTGGGTTGTGGAGACTGTATAGCTGCTTTGGCAAGGTTAGATCGAGTAAATAATTACTCAGATTCAAACAATAGTTTTCAATCGTCATTCCAGAATCGAGTAGAACGAGGTATCAGGAATCTAGTTTTTTGAGGAAGGAGTTTGTTTCGTTCTTATCTACCACTGTAAGGAATGAAGAGTGAACCATAAGCCAGTGAGGTAATTAACCGTCATCCCAGAATCGAGTAGAACGAGATATCAGGGATCGGCTTTGGTTTTTATGTGCAAGGCGACACTTATAAATGAGTGAGGATACGAAACTTTAGCGAATGCCGCTCTATTAATTGAAGCCTGATCACACTTTTCTTTGTTGTTGAAAAGAATACGAAAAAAATCGCATTTTTTATTAAAGCTTCTAATTAAGGGGCCGTTAAAGGGATTGAGAGAAATGATATGTACCAATGTAAGGTGAGAGAGACACTGGTGCATAAACAAATTGACATGTATTTGTGTGAGGTGAGAGTCACATAAGTGCATTAAAAAATGCCTAAAGGAGATCAACTATGGCGATTAATGTAAACACTAATGTGTCTGCAATGACGGCTCAGCGCTACCTGAATAGCGCGGCTGAAGGTACTCAAAAATCAATGGAGCGTTTGTCTTCTGGCTATAAAATCAATAGCGCAAAAGATGATGCTGCAGGCCTACAAATCTCTAACCGCTTAACGTCGCAAAGCCGTGGCCTAGATATGGCTGTGAAAAACGCGAATGATGGTATCTCTATTGCACAGACAGCTGAAGGTGCAATGAATGAGTCAACCAACATTCTGCAACGTATGCGTGACCTTTCTCTTCAATCTTCAAATGGTTCAAACAGCAAATCTGAACGTGTTGCGATCCAAGAAGAAGTCTCTGCTCTGAACAAAGAACTTAACCGTATTGCTGAAACAACTTCTTTTGGTGGTAACAGGCTTCTTAACGGAACTTACGGTAGTCAATCTTTCCAAATCGGTGCAGATTCTGGTGAGGCGGTAATGCTTTCTATGGGGAACATGCGCACCGACACTCAAGACATGGGTGGTAAGAGCTACGGCGTTACAGAAGGCAAAGATGCTTCTTGGCGTGTAGGTGCGGGTGCTGATTTAACAATCAAATACAACGATAAGTTTGGTGAAGCGCAAGAGCTATCTATCTCTGCTAAAGAAGGCAACGATATCGAAGAGCTAGCAACTTACATCAATGGTCAAAGCCAAGACGTTAAAGCGTCTGTGGGTGAAGGCGGTAAACTGCAACTTTTCGCTTCAAGCCAAAAAGTTGAAGGTGATGTTGAGTTTGGCGGCAGCCTTGCGGGCGAACTAGGTATCGGTGCTGGTAAAGACGTTACCGTTAACGATATCGACGTAACTTCTGTTGCAGGTGCAAACGAAGCAGTATCTATCATTGATGGTGCTCTAAAATCTGTTGATAGCCAACGTGCTTCTCTAGGTGCTTTCCAAAACCGTTTTGACCATGCAATCAGCAACTTAGACAACATCAACGAAAACGTTAATGCGTCTAAGAGCCGTATCAAAGATACCGATTACGCGAAAGAAACAACGGCAATGACGAAGTCTCAAATCCTACAACAGGCGAGTACTTCTATCCTAGCTCAAGCAAAACAGTCACCATCAGCAGCTCTAAGCTTATTGGGCTAAACTTACCTCGGTAAGTAGCGGTAAACTCTACTCTGGGTAGAGTTTTACTGTTTGGCTCATAAAGGAGGGAGGGAGAGTGTTATGGAAATATCATCCAACGCATCGAACATCCAGCCTTATGGCTCACCTAATGGCATTAAAATTGCAAGCGATGAAGGTAGTAGTGCGTCGAGTCTTTCGCGACTAAAAGAAGCAACATCTTATGACAAGGTAGAGAAATCGAAAGAGGAAGCTACCGAAGCGGCGATTCAATTAGCTCAACATAGACAAGAGTTAAATGATGAAGAGCGAGTCAAAATGGTGGAGAAGGTAAACGAGTTTATCTCCTCTCTCAATAAAGGTGTAGCTTTTAAGGTCGATGAAGAATCTGGGAGAGATGTGGTTACCATTTATGAGACCACAACCGGTGATATTATTCGCCAGATCCCTGATGAAGAAATGCTTGAAATTCTAAGACGCCTAGCAGCCCAAAACTCGAATAGTCGAATATTTGAGGTGAAGGTTTAAGTCGTATTATTGAGGTGATTTAATGAGTTTTGGCCCAATGGGGATTTCGTCTGGCATGGATATCAATTCCATGGTCAGCAAAATTGTTGATTCGGAGCGTGTACCTAAACAGCAACGAATCGACAATGAACGAACGCGAATCGATACCAGCATTAGTGCCTATGGAAGACTCAGAGAATCCCTTGATTCGATGAAAAACCTGATGACAAACTTTCGTCAGGAAAAAGCTTTTGCTGTGCGAACAGTGGAAAGTACCGATGAAGCGCTTGTCTCTGCAACCGCGACTACCGAAGCGATCGCTGGCAAATATGCCATCGATGTGTTGCAGCTTGCCCAAAGCCATAAAGTGGCTTCTGATGTACTGTCAGAGGACATGAAATTTGGCCCAGGTAAGCTGCAGGTTTCGCTTGGTGATGACAGCTTTGACGTGCAAGTTGGCGACAGATCGAGACTTATCGAAGTTGTTCGTGGTATCAACGGTGCAGATAGCAACCCAGGAGTTCGTGCATCTATTATCAACGATGTCGAAGGTCCAAGACTTATTATTGCCTCGAACCAGTCTGGTTCAGATCAGCAGATCAACATTAATGTTGAGTCAGATGCTGCCAATCCCTTAAAAAAACTCGAATACAAAACGCTTGAAGAACGTGTTAAAGCGCTAGAGAAAGCGCGCGTTGCTGCTCAAGATATTCTAGCTCTAACCCCTGCAGGAAAAGCCGTTGAACTCATCGATGAAGTGATCGCTAGCGATGACCCAAATGCGAATGAAACACTCGATAAAGATGGCAATGTCATCCCTGCATCCCAAACTAATTCTACCTCCGTTGCTGACGAAGACTCTCAAAGCCTCAGCTACGGAGAACAAGCCGCCGCCGACGGCCAAGCAGCTCTTGATGCAGCTAAAGCGGCAAAATCTGTCATGCCTGAAGACAATATCCCTGGCTGGACTGAAACCGCGTCAGGTACGCTTTTAGATTCTTACTACACACCAGAACTTGAGCTTGATGAAAAAGCGATAGAGAAGGCACCCTATGTGCCGGGGTGGTCAAATGCTGCCTCAGGTACTCTGACCGATTCATACGTGACACCGAAAGAAGCCCAACAAAAGCTTGAGGCTGAGCAAGCGCGTATCGAAGAGAAGATTTCACAAGAAAAAGCGGAGTTGGCTGAGAAAGTTCAAAAAGGCGAACTCACCGCAGAGCAAGCCAAGAAAATTGAGCGTGCCAAATTAGAACCCGAAGAGCGCGAGCTCTTAGAGAAGGTCGATAAAGCGCAAGCAGATCTTGAACAAGCACAGCAATCTTTTGATACCTATAGTGGAATGACTGAAGTTCAGGCTGGCCAAGATTCTATGGTTGTCCTAGATGGTGTTGCTCAACTCTCTAGTAATAACAATGTGATTGAAGATGCCATTGAAGGTATTGATATTACGGTGAAAGGAAAAACGCCAAAAGATAAGCCGCCGGCAGAAATTGGTGTGGAGTACGACCGTAACAGTGTTCGCCAAGATATCGAATCCTTTGTGAGCTCTTATAACCAGTTCTATCAAGTGTCTAAAAACTTGGCGGGTGTTGACCCAACGACTGGCCAAAAAGGCCCGCTGTCTGGTGACAGTACCGTGCGTAACGCCGACTCACGATTAAAAGGTGTGTTCTCATCAAGCATTGAAGGCGCGCCTGATAACCTAAAATCTTTGACCGAGTTTGGTATCACGACCACAAGACAAGGCTCGTTAGAAATCAACTACGACATGCTTGACCGTCAACTTAACAATAACTTTGATAAGTTGGGTGAGTTCTTTGGTGGCAACAACGGCTTCGCCAAAAAAGTGGAAGACGCGATTCAAGGCATTACAGGTATCACGGGTTCAATCCGTACTAGAGAAAAGAGCTTGGTCGAGCAAAACTACCGTTTGGTTGATGACCAAAGCGCGCTCGACCGCCGCATGGACAGCCTAGAGAGCCGTACCCACTCTAAGTTCACAGCCATGCAAGATGCGACCAGTAAGATGCAATCTCAGCTGGGCAGTATGATGAATGCGTTGGGCTAATAGATGAATAGCCAGCTACAAGAGCTTTGTGAACTCGATCAACTAATTATCTCTAAACTGGAATTTAGTGAAATTAATGCTGAAGAAATAACGCAGCTTGTCGATAACAGAGAACAGTTATTGCAAAACGTGCTTCAAATAATCGACTCACATCCCGACGTTAAGCAAAGTTCTGAATGGTTTGAAGCCATTACCAGAACCAGAAAATTAGTCGAATTGATGCAGTCTGAGACGAGTCGAGTAGGTAAGACCCTACATAAATACCGTCACGGCGCTAAATCAGTTCAACAATACAAAAAGTTTTTATAGAAGAGGTTTACTATGCGCGGTTCTTTACAGGCATATAAAAAGGTATCAGTGGATAGTCAGCTAACGGCTGCCTCACCGCATAAGATTGTACAAATGCTAATGGCCGGTGCTATCGAGCGTTTGATTCAAGGCAAAGCGGCAATGCAAGCAGGCAACATCCCAGTGAAAGGTGAGCGACTTGGTAAGGCTCTAGATATCATTATTAGCCTACGTAGTTGCCTATCTATGGACGATGGTGGCGATATTGCGAAAAACCTAGATCAACTTTATGAGTTCATGATCACGCAAATTTCTGCGGCAAATCACAAAAATGACCCACAGCCTATTGATGATGTTATCGATATTATTCGCGAAATTAAGAGCGCTTGGGACCAAATTCCGAACGAATATCACAACTTGACGTCCGCTGACGTAGGAATTTAAAGAAAAATTGCAGTTTTAACCAATCTCATATCCCTTAATTGGTTGGTTGCCTTATTTTTTTTATCAAATAAAATAGAAGCCATTAGATAGCCTAATGGCTTTTTTCGTTGCTGATTTCCTAAATTTGTCCACGTAGACCGTAATCGTTGATACTTTTCACTGGTTTATAGACTACGTTGCTCACCGTTTTTCCGCATCGCACCAAAATAAAGGCAATAATTCCTACTTATGCAAGGTTTGGCAAAACTGCTTGTCGTCGACGATAACGCTCAAGATCGTCACAATTTAAGCACAATATTAGAGTTTGTAGGAGAGAGCTGCGAAGTAATCAGCTCTGAACAAGCACGTAAAGTTGACTGGTCACTACAGTGGGCCGGCTGCATTGTTGGTACCATTAAAGGTAAAGGCTTCAACGCATTACTGAATGAGAAGCTTGTTCACGCCAATCACGTCCCTTTACTGGTGATTGGCAAAAACAATCACCCGGTTGACGAGTTGACTAACTATGTTGGTGAGCTTGAACTTCCTCTTAACTACCCGCAATTAAGTGATGCATTAAGACACTGTAAAGACTTCTTAGGCCGCAAAGGTGTTCAAGTTGTGTCTTCGGCACGCAAGAACACCCTGTTTCGCAGCCTAGTAGGACAAAGTGCTGGCATTCAAGAAGTACGTCACTTAATTGAACAAGTCTCTTCTACGGAAGCGAACGTGCTGATTCTTGGTGAATCTGGTACAGGCAAAGAAGTCGTAGCGCGTAACATTCACTATCACTCTAAACGTCGTTCAGGGCCTTTTGTTCCTGTAAACTGTGGCGCGATTCCACCTGATTTGCTTGAAAGTGAACTGTTTGGTCATGAGAAGGGCGCATTTACTGGGGCGATTACCGCACGTAAAGGCCGTTTTGAATTGGCTGAAGGTGGCACACTGTTTCTTGATGAAATTGGCGATATGCCGATGGCGATGCAAGTTAAGCTGCTACGAGTACTGCAAGAGCGATGCTTTGAGCGTGTAGGTGGCAATAGCACCATACAAGCTGATGTTAGAGTGATTGCGGCAACCCACCGCAACCTTGAAGATATGATCGACGATGATTCGTTCCGTGAAGATCTTTACTACCGCTTAAATGTATTCCCGATTGAAATGCCGGCGCTTCAAGATCGTAAAGAAGATATTCCACTGTTGCTTCAAGAGCTGATGACTCGAATGGAAGCGGAAGGCAGCATGCCTATCTGTTTCACGGCTCGTGCTATCAACTCTTTGATGGAGCATTACTGGCCAGGTAACGTTCGTGAACTAGCGAACCTGGTTGAACGAATGGTTATCTTGTATCCAAACAGCTTGGTTGATGTGAATCACCTGCCAACTAAATATCGATACAGCGATATCCCTGAGTTCCAGCCAGAGTTTAATAGCTTTGGATCTGAAGAGGAGCAAGAGCGTGATGCACTTGCTGACTTATTCTCAGAAGATTTCAGTTTTGATCAGCAAGATGATATTGCCGACAATGCTAATGCGCCTCAAGAGTTACCGCCAGAAGGGGTTAACTTGAAAGAGCTACTCGCGGATATGGAAGTGAATATGATCAATCAAGCGTTGGAAGCGCAGGGCGGCATTGTTGCTCGTGCTGCTGACATGCTTGGAATGCGTAGAACCACTCTGGTTGAAAAAATGCGTAAATATAACTTGCAGCGATAGTGTCCAGTTTTCGATGAAAACGAAAAACTAGCACACACTTTTTAGCTATTTGGTAACTCTAGCTAAGTGAACAGATAAACCATAGTCGAGTTGTTGCTTGCTTAACTATGTGATAAATATAGCAAATAGCCTGACTCGTGTTGTACGTCTCAGGCTGTTTTAGTATTTGAGGCAAATTTTTGACATGCGCGTATCTAACGAACCAGAAAATCAATCACACCTAGATTCTGTTGAACAGCAGGTTGAGCGCTATAAGCAAGTACTCGACGTGATGCCAGCTGGGGTTATCTTGTTAGATACACACGGCGAAGTGAGAGAAGCGAACCCTGAAGCGCATCGTATTCTTGGTGTTGAGTTGGTTGGCGAGAAGTGGTTTTCAGTGATTCAAAGTGCCTTTGACCCAAAAGACGATGACGGTCATGAGATCTCATTGAAGAACGGGCGAAAAGTGCGTTTGGCGATTTCAGCCTCTACCACGGGTCAGCTGATTTTGATTACCGATCTGACCGAGACCCGACTATTGCAGTCTCGCGTGAGTGATCTTCAGCGTTTGTCTTCATTAGGTAGAATGGTGGCCTCGCTTGCCCATCAAGTGCGAACGCCGCTTTCAAGTGCGATGCTGTATGCATCAAACCTTGCCGCGCCAAATCTGCCGCCGGCAACAAAAACGCGTTTTCAATCTAAGCTTATGGATAGATTGCATGACTTAGAGAAGCAAGTGAACGACATGCTGTTGTTTGCCAAAGGTGGTGACAACAAAGTCGTTAAGCCATTTACTGTGGCTGAATTGATCACTGAATTTCACCCTATGGTGGAAGCGGCATTGAAAACTAACCAGATTGATTATTGCCAAGAAGTTGAGGGCGAACAGACTCAAATGTTCGGCAACGCCAATGCTATCGCCTCAGCGTTAAGCAACCTAGTGTTGAACGCGGTTCAAATTGCGGGTAAGGAATCGCAGATCGATGTGTTTTTTAGGCCCGTAAATGGCGAGCTTAAGATATCAGTGCAAGACAGTGGCCCCGGCGTACCGAAAGAGCTTCAAGGTAAAATAATGGAACCCTTCTTTACCACTCGTTCACAAGGTACAGGTCTAGGCTTAGCGGTTGTACAAATGGTATGTCGAGCACATGAAGGCCGACTGGAATTGATATCAGAAGAAGGCGACGGCGCATGCTTTACCATGTGTCTACCGCTTGAAAGAAGTGCTTCTTCTGAAGACTAATAAGTTTTAACTGAATTTACACTGGAGAATCCTATGGCTCAAAGCAAAGTGTTAATCGTCGAAGATGATGAAGGTCTACGCGAAGCCCTTGTCGACACACTCGCGCTTGCTGGCTATGAATGGCTGGAAGCGGATTGTGCGGAAGATGCTCTGGTCAAATTAAAATCGAACTCCGTTGATATTGTCGTATCTGACGTGCAGATGGCGGGCATGGGTGGCTTGGCACTATTGAGAAACATTAAGCAGCATTGGCCAAATTTGCCGGTATTGCTAATGACAGCGTACGCCAACATCGAAGATGCCGTTGCTGCAATGAAAGAGGGCGCTATCGACTATATGGCAAAGCCATTTGCGCCAGAAGTGCTGCTCAACATGGTCAGCCGTTATGCGCCTGTAAAGTCGGATGACAACGGCGACGCTATCGTTGCTGATGAAAAAAGTATCAAGCTAATGATGCTGGCTGATAAAGTTGCGAAAACCGATGCCAACGTCATGGTGTTGGGCCCGAGTGGTTCTGGTAAGGAGGTGATGTCTCGCTACATTCACAATGCTTCTAGCCGAAAAGATGGCCCGTTTGTCGCGATTAACTGCGCGGCGATCCCAGACAACATGTTAGAAGCGACCCTGTTTGGTTATGAAAAAGGCGCATTTACTGGCGCTATTCAAGCTTGCCCGGGGAAATTCGAGCAAGCGCAGGGCGGTACAATTCTGTTGGATGAGATCAGTGAAATGGATCTTAGCCTACAAGCCAAACTACTGCGTGTTTTGCAAGAGCGCGAAGTTGAGCGATTAGGTAGTCGTAAGAGCATCAAATTGGATGTTCGTGTATTAGCGACCAGTAACCGAGACCTTAAACAGTATGTTTCTGAAGGGAATTTCCGTGAGGATTTATACTATCGTTTGAATGTATTCCCAATTTCTTGGCCACCACTGTGTGAGCGAAAAGGTGATATTGAGCCTTTAGCTAAGCACTTAGTTGAGCGTCATTGCACCAAACTTGGTATGCCTGTACCGGTTATGTCAGCGCAAGCGATCAGTAAACTCGTCAATTATCCGTGGCCGGGCAATGTTCGCGAATTAGACAATGTGGTACAGCGTGCGTTAATATTGAGCGAACAAGAGAACATCTCTGGTGAGCACATTCTTCTTGAAGGTGTCGATTGGCAAGACGCAAGCAGCCTACAACAAATCGTTGAAGGCACTGACGTAGCTGCGCCAGAAATCAAGCCGATTGCCGAAGCAAACCCAATCAATAAAATCGCGGCTAGCAGCGAAGGGTTAGGTAATGAGCTTAGAGATCAAGAGTATGCGATCATTCTTGAAACCCTGATTGCATGTAATGGTCGACGCAAAGATATGGCTGAAAAACTGGGTATTAGCCCTCGTACACTGCGTTACAAGTTGGCTAAAATGCGCGATGCTGGAATAGATATCCCAAACTGAGGATAGATTAGTAGTGTCAGCTTTCTGACTAGTGTAATACGATATCTAGTCAATTTAATGTGTGGCACGCTAATTGCTCTGTCAATAATATAGCTAAATAGATAGTCATAATTTTGACTCCTGAGGTAGTAGATGAGAATAGATGGTTTACAAGGCGAAATGCAGGCGATGATGGTCGAAGCTGCCAGCGCGCGTCCCGCAGCAACGGGGCAAGCGGTCGGTGCAGATTTTGGCAACATGCTGACTAATGCCATCAATAATGTGAACTCATTACAAAAGACTTCAGGTGATCTTCAAGCTCGTTTTGATAGTGGCGACCAAAGCGTATCCCTATCGGACGTGATGATTGCTCGTAATAAATCTAGTGTGGCTTTTGAGGCGACGATCCAAATTAGAAATAAATTGGTCGAATCGTACAAAGAGCTGATGAATATGCCGGTATAAGTTGGGTAGTTAAATAGTGGCAGATAATAGTCAAACAACAGATTTAACCGTAAGCGATAGCAACGACCATGCACTGATTGCAGGCTCTGAGCTAGACGGAGAAGGGCAAAATCCCGATCTAGGTGAACGCAGTTCATCGAAGTTCGATATGGCTGTCGGTGATCTTGATTTACTTCGTCAGGTCGTCTTAGTCCTTTCTATCTCTATCTGTGTAGCGCTGATTGTGATGCTGTTTTTCTGGGTAAAAGAGCCAGAAATGCGTCCATTAGGGGCTTACGAAACAGAAGAATTGATCCCCGTTCTTGATTACTTAGATCTGCAAAAGATCGATTACACGCTTGAAGGCAATACCATCTCAGTACCGGCGAGTGAGTACAACTCATTAAAGCTTAATATGGTACGAGCGGGTTTGAATCAAGAGCGAAACGCGGGTGATGACATCCTCATGCAAGACATGGGTTTTGGTGTATCACAACGTTTAGAACAAGAACGCCTTAAATTAAGCCGCGAAAGACAACTTGCCAAAGCCATTGAGCAGATGAAACAGGTGCGTAAAGCTCAGGTTTTATTGGCCCTGCCGAAGCAGAGTGTTTTTGTACGTCATAATCAAGAAGCCTCTGCTTCTGTATTCCTAACTCTAAAAACAGGTACTAACCTCAAGCAGCAAGAAGTTGATTCTGTTGTGGATATGGTGGCAAGTGCCGTTCCGGGAATGAAAACCTCACGTATTACGGTGACCGATCAGCATGGCCGATTGTTGAGCTCA
Source organism: Vibrio sp. 10N.261.55.C5 (assembly GCF_041470505.1). Classification (NCBI taxonomy): domain Bacteria; kingdom Pseudomonadati; phylum Pseudomonadota; class Gammaproteobacteria; order Vibrionales; family Vibrionaceae; genus Vibrio; species Vibrio sp. 10N.261.55.C5. The sequence goes on along the minus strand of NZ_JBFRMS010000033.1, from coordinate 60,385 downwards.
GGCTCTCAAGACCCTATGTCAGCGGCGCGTCGTAAAGAACACGAGTTAGAGCGTAATCAAGAACAAGCGCTGCGTGAAAAAATTGACTCCATCCTGATTCCTATTCTTGGGTTTGGTAACTACACCGCTCAGGTTGATATCCAGCTCGATTTCAGTGCTGTGGAGCAAACCAGAAAACGTTTTGATCCGAATACACCGGCGACTCGAAGTGAATACACCTTAGAAGATTACAACAATGGAAATACGGTGGCGGGTATTCCGGGTGCGTTGAGTAACCAGCCTCCAGCGGATGCCTCAATTCCACAAGATGTGGCTCAGATGAAAGACGGCGCGATGACAGGTCAAGGCTCTGTTCACAAAGAAGCGACTCGAAACTTTGAGCTAGACACCACCATCAGTCATGAACGTAAACAGAGCGGCACGGTTAATCGTCAGACGGTTTCTGTTGCGATCAAAGACCGCCAATCCTTGAACCCAGATACGGGTGAAGTGGTTCATACTCCGATTCCGGCGAGCGAGATCAATGCGATTCGCCAAGTACTGATTGGTACGGTGGGCTTTGATGAAACTCGTGGTGATTTGCTCAACGTATTAAGCATGCAGTTTGCACCTCAAGTAACAGATGTTGTTGCTGATGTGTCAATCTGGGAGCATCCAAACTTCAATGATTGGGTTCGTTGGTTTGCAAGTGCCTTGGTTATCATTGTGGTGGTGTTGGTACTTGTTCGCCCTGCAATGAAGAAACTGCTTAACCCAGCAGCAGACAACGATGAACAGATGTACGGACCTGATGGCATGCCAATTGGTGCCAACGGCGAAACCAGCTTAATTGGTGGTGATATTGAAGGTGGTGAGCTGTTTGAATTTGGTTCAAGTATCGACTTACCAAACCTTCATAAAGACGAGGACGTGCTGAAAGCAGTACGTGCACTTGTAGCGAATGAACCAGAGCTAGCAGCTCAAGTAGTTAAGAATTGGATGGTAGATGGCTAACGAAATAGTTCCACAACAAACTGAAGGCGGTGAAGTGCTTGATGTCTCTAGCGTGGATATCGGCTCTATCTCAGGCGATGAGCGCGCTGCGATCTTGTTGCTCAGTTTAAATGAAGAAGATGCTGCTGGTATTATTCGTCACCTAGAGCCAAAGCAGGTTCAGCGTGTGGGTAGTGCGATGGCGCGAGCTACAGACCTATCCCAAGAGAAAGTAGGCGCTGTGCACCGTGCTTTCTTAGATGATATTCAGAAGTACACCAACATTGGTATGGGCAGCGAAGACTTCATGCGTAATGCGTTAGTTGCTGCTCTGGGTGAAGACAAGGCGAATAACCTTGTTGACCAAATCCTTCTCGGCACAGGTTCGAAAGGTTTGGATTCGCTTAAGTGGATGGATCCTCGTCAGGTGGCGAGCATTATCATCAACGAGCACCCTCAAATTCAAACTATTGTGTTGTCGTACCTCGATGCCGATCAATCGGCTGAGATCCTGTCTCAGTTCCCAGAGCGAGTTCGTCTGGATCTGATGATGCGTATTGCCAACCTTGAAGAAGTTCAACCTTCGGCGCTTGCTGAACTGAATGAAATCATGGAGAAACAGTTCGCGGGTCAAGCGGGTGCTCAAGCTGCCAAAATTGGTGGCCTGAAAGCCGCGGCTGAGATCATGAACTACATGGACAACAACGTGGAAGGCGTCTTGATGGATCAAATCCGTGACCAAGACGAAGACATGGCAACACAGATTCAAGATCTGATGTTTGTCTTTGAAAACCTTATTGAAGTTGATGACCAAGGTGTTCAACGACTACTACGTGATGTTCCACAAGATATTCTACAGAAAGCACTTAAAGGTGCAGATGAAGGTCTACGTGAGAAGATCTTCAAGAACATGTCTAAACGTGCTGCCGATATGATGAGAGACGATATTGAGGCGATGCCGCCAGTCAAAGTCTCTGATGTTGAAGCGGCTCAGAAAGAGATTTTGGGTATCGCGAGGAAGATGGCAGACAGTGGTGAAATTATGCTGTCTGGTGGCGCCGACGAGTTCCTTTAATACAGAAATCTCAAAAGCCCCACACTGTTGGGGCTTTTCTTTATCCAATCTCGAACCACAGATTAACTCAGTTTAACTGCTTGAATTCACAATACAGTTAAGCCACTCATAGATAGGTACTGATATGTCAGGTGATAGAAAACGCGGCTTCCTTCGCCCTGAAGAAGATAATACGGTTGCCCAACCTCAGAAATGGGGGCTGCCTGACTACACCTCTGACGTGAGCAAACAAGCCAAAGAAACCGCTTTTAACTACGACCCTAGTTGGATGCCAACGGTTGAAGAAGCCATTGAAGATGAAGAGCTGGTTCTGACTGAAGAGCAAATCGAGCTGATTAAACAAGGCGCTTATCAGGAAGGGCTGCATCAAGGCCAAGAGGCGGGCTTTAAGCAAGGCTATGAAAAAGGCAAAGAAGAAGGTTTTGCTGCCGGTCACGAAGAAGGCAACGAAGCCGGCAAGCTTGAAGGCGTAACCGCGGGTCAAGAGTACATTCAACAGCAGGTGGCCGTCTTCATGGGGCTGGCAAACCAGTTCGCTCAACCATTAGAGTTGATGAACGCTCAGGTGGAGAAGCAATTGGTCGACATGGTGCTTACCATGGTCAAAGAAGTGGTTCATGTTGAAGTGCAAACCAACCCACAAATCATATTAGATACCGTTAAAGAATCGGTAGAGTCGTTGCCGATTTCTGGTCACGCAATCACATTGAAACTCAATCCGGAAGATGTGGCGATCATTCGCTCTGCGTATGGCGAGACTGAATTGGACTGCCGTAATTGGACGCTGGTCGCAGAGCCAGCACTCAACCGTGGTGATGTACAAATTGAAGCGGGTGAGTCGAGCGTTAACTACCGCATGGAAGATCGTGTAAAGAACGTTATTCAAAATTTCTGCGGCGCAAACCGTCACCAAGGTCATGAGTAATGCTTGAGTTAGCGAATCGTCTCAGTCAGTACAAAGTCGAGGGGCTAAAATCGCGACCAATTGCCTCTGGTAAATTAGTACGCGTTGTTGGCTTAACGCTTGAAGCGACCGGCTGTAAAGCGCCAATCGGCAGTTTGTGTTTAGTCGAAACCATGTCTGGTCAGATGGAAGCCGAAGTCGTCGGTTTCTCTGGCGATAACCTATTTTTGATGCCGAGTGAGCAAATCACCGGGATCTTACCTGGCGCTCGCGTCACGCCAATGACTACCGAAAGTGGTATCCCTGTTGGAATGGAACTGCTCGGTCGAGTGATCGACGGCGTAGGTAATCCACTCGACGGTTTAGGTCCAATCTATACAGAGCAACGCGCTTCATTTAATGCGGAGCCAATCAACCCGTTAGCTCGTAAACCGATTTCTGAACCACTCGATGTCGGCTTGAAAGCCATTAATGGTTTGCTAACCGTGGGTAAAGGGCAACGTATCGGTCTGTTTGCTGGCTCTGGTGTCGGTAAATCCGTAACTCTGGGCATGATGACTCGAGGCACAACTGCGCAAGTAGTGGTCGTAGGCCTAATCGGTGAGCGTGGACGAGAAGTTAAAGAATTTATTGAAGAGATTCTTGGTGAAGATGGCCGTAAGCGTTCGGTTGTTGTTGCCGCTCCTGCCGACTCATCACCATTGATGCGCTTAAAAGGCTGTCAAACCGCGTTGACTGTCGCCGAGTACTTCCGCGACCAAGGCTTAGATGTTCTGCTACTCATGGATTCATTGACCCGTTTTGCTCAAGCTCAGCGTGAAATTGCTCTGTCTGTGGGTGAGCCGCCAGCAACCAAGGGCTATCCGCCATCAGTCTTCGCTAAGCTTCCTGCGCTGGTGGAACGAGCAGGTAACGGCAATGATGAACAAGGTTCTATCACGGCTTTCTTTACCGTGTTAACCGAAGGCGATGACTTACAAGATCCGATTGCGGATGCGTCGCGAGCAATTCTCGATGGTCACGTTGTGTTATCTCGTGAGATGGCCGATGCCGGTCACTACCCAGCGATTGACGTTGAGAAATCCGTCAGTCGTGTTATGCCGCAAATCACCACTGAAGAACATGTCTTGATGTCGAAAGCGGTAAGGCAAGTGCTGTCTATCTGCCGTAAAAACCAAGATTTGGTGTCGATTGGTGCTTACAAGCCAGGAACGGATCCAGCAATCGATAGTGCCTTCACGTTGAAACCAAAACTGGATGAGTACTTGCAGCAGAAGATGAAAGAGACCGTCCCATACGACATGTGCGTCAACATGTTGAAACATGTATTGGGTGGCTAACGGGTGAATAAGGTTAGTCATGGATAACGCATTAGAATTTTTGCTCGATCAAGCCAAAGATCAAGAGAACCAAGCGGTACTTGCGCTCAACAAAGCGAACTCTGAGCTGCAAGGCTACTATGAGCAGGTTGCGCAGATTGAAAAGTATCGACTGGATTACTGTCAGCAGCTCGTTGACCGCGGCAAGGCAGGCTTAACGGCGAGCCAATATGGTCACTTGAACCGCTTCTTAACTCAGTTGGATGAAACATTATCCAAACAGAGAGAAGCCGAGCACCACTTTAAAAATCAAGTCGACAACTGCCAAAGCTATTGGATGGAGTTACGCAAAAAACGTAAATCCTACGAGTGGTTGATGGAGAAAAAGCAGAAAGAGAAAGCAAAGCTGCAAGATCGAAGAGAACAAAAGCAAATGGATGAGTTTTCGACTCTGTTATACAGCCGAAAGAAGATGTGATCCTAAGCCACGAATGACGTCAGTGCTGTTCTCTATATTGTGAAAACCGAACTTATAGGCATGTTTCTTGCTCCGTTTTATATAAAATTGCGCGTTATGCCCACCAAAGGCATGAAAAGCATCCGACTTTCTTTTTGTTGCCTGATTCATGGCAGCAAAGCTAGTAGATAGAGCTTGTATATATGAATGTTAGTCTTTCCTCAAATTCAGCGACCAACAAAATGTCATCGTTGTTGGACACCGGTTCTGCCTCTTCCAAGGTAGAAGAAACCGGCGACTCTAAAGGTTTCTTTGAGTCCTTTAAAGAAGCGCTCGGCTTTGAAGAAAGTGACAGTAAAGTCGCAGCAAAAGACACAGAAAGCACTGCGAAACCTGATACTAAACAGACATCTACCGAAGGTGAAGCGTCAGCCGAAGCGAACAAAGGTGATTCCGCTGAATCAAAGGCTACTGACGAAGTGAGCGAAGCGCAAAGCAAGCAAGCAGCTTCAGAAGTAGAAGGCGAGAAAGCTGCTGATAAAACATCAGCAGAGGCTGCGTCTGGATCTGAGGCTCAGCTCAAAGCCAATTCGGGCACTGATAGCACTGTCGCTGATAAGACTGTTGCAGATAAGGCAGATGGTAAAGATGCGCAGGATACGACTAACGAGTCTAAAGAACATATTGCTCAATCCCAAACTCAGGGTCCATCAGCGGTAGATGGTGCTACGCAGGCATCGCAAGCCAATGCAGCGATGAGCGAAGGCAATAAATTGCTTGGTCAATTGGATGAGGCAAACAAAACCCTAAATCAAGCGCCAAACGGCAAAGGCTTGCCTCAGCAAGGTCAGGTAGAACAAGCCCAAGGTAATATCACCGGTGCTTCTGTTGCAGGAGTTTCCGTTACGGGTAATGCGACACAACAAGCTAGTGCAGCAAATCAAGAGAAGAGCCTTGAGGTCGATTCTGAAATCGCTGTGCTTACCGGAGGTAAGGGAGTGTCTCAGTTATCAGATGATGAAATTCGACAGCTGATGGATAAAGGCGTTACCCCAGAACAAATTGAAGCAAGTATGAGTCGAGAGCTGAACCAAAAAAATGCGGCTAGCGCGGTTACTACCGATCAAAGCCAAGCACTCTCACCAGCTGAACTTGAGCTAGCGAAACAGGTTGATGCTCATACCAAAGCGTTGAACCAATTGAACGCTCAGATTGAATCAGAGCAGTCTGTTGTCGATAGCTTGCTTGATAAGCAACAAAGTGGCGCTAAGTTGACGGTTGATGAGCAAGCCGCTTTGGCTAAAGCGACCTCTAACCTAGACCTGTTGAATCAACAGCTCGCTAACGTTCAACAACAAGTAACAGCTTTGCTAAGTCAAGCTCCGGCTGCGAACAGTGCGTCTGGTGAACCCACTGCTATCGATTGGGATAATACGGATTCAAGCGAAACTAAAGCCTTAGCTGCGGCAGCATCAACAGCAGCTGTAGCGACGGCTACACAACAAGTGTCAGCGCAGGCCGCTTCTCAATCAGCAAACAATGCTCTTACGGACAAGGCGGCAATGCTGCACGCCAATAATGCACATGCAGCCCACGCAGCTCAACAAGCTAATGTGGCTTCACCTCAGCAGCAAGCAACGTTGGATCCAGCTTTAACCGCGCAAGGAATGGCGATGAATGCAACGCCAGCTGCCACAAAAGCAGGCTCGACTGATACGCTTCTTAAAGCGGGCGCCGGTGCAGCAGCACTGTCTGGTTTGGGTAAAGCGGGTGCTAAAGAAGATTCTAAAGATTCGACCTTTGCTCAGCAGATCGCTTCTGCGGCTGGTGCACAAGGTACGGCAACGGTGGGTTCAGCACCTACGCGAGCTGAAATTCAAGCTGCTCAACAAGCGCCCTTACAGCTCACCAAAGAGCTAGCCAATGAGCAAGTGGCTGAAAAAGTACAAATGATGATGTCTAAGAACCTTAAGAACTTGGACATTCGTCTCGACCCACCAGAATTGGGCCAAATGAAAATCCGCATGACCATGAATAATGACGTGGCAAACGTGCACTTTACGGTGAGTAATCAGCAAGCGAGAGATGTGATTGAACAAACCTTACCTCGCTTGAGAGAGATGCTTGCTCAGCAAGGTCTGCAGCTTGCCGATTCGTCTGTTCAACAACAGAACTCCGGTCAGGGACAAGATAGATACAACAATGGTGAGCAACAATCCGGCGCTAACCGCACAAATGATACGCAAGGTGATGAAAACCTTGATAGTGGCAGCAATCTTGAATTGAATGTCGCATCAAAGCGTGATGGAATTAGTTATTATGCCTAATATCAGGCTAAGAACGCTTGGTTAATAGAAAAAACCAGTTAATAAAAAGAACCATCAGTTAATCGCAAGAACAGGAAGTTAGAGTAAGATATGGCCGAAGAACAAGATGCACCTAAAGGGAAGAGCAAGCTCCTTATAATTATTATTGCCGTAGTTGTGTTACTGCTTGGTATAGGTGGTGCGCTGTACTTTTTCTTAGGTTCTGACGATAGCGCCTCTGAATCTCAGTCTCAGCCAGCAACGGCTGTGGTCGCTGCAGAGCCGGTTATGTATGTTAATATTCCTCAGCCCTTCTTGTTTAATGTGACAGGTGACAAAAAAGATCGCCTAGTTCAGATAAAAGCACAGCTCATGGTACGTGGCAGTAAGAATGAAGACCTGGCTCGTTACCACTCTCCACTTGTAGAAAGTACGCTACTGGCCACGTTCGCTTCGGCAACGGTTGATCAATTGCGCTCACCAACAGGCCGCGTGGAACTGCGTAATAAGGCAACAGAAGATATTAAAGCAAGCCTGGCTCAAGCTGTTGGCCAGCCTGTGATTGAAAAAGTGTTATTCACTGACTTCGTAATTCAATAGGTAATTTGTGACCGATTTATTAAGCCAAGACGAAATTGATGCGCTGTTACATGGCGTTGATGATGTTGAAGAAGTTGAAGATGTCTTAGAAACCGAAAATGACAATGCGGTCAATTTCGACTTCTCATCTCAAGATCGAATCGTCCGTGGTCGAATGCCGACCCTTGAACTTATTAACGAGCGCTTCGCACGTCATATGCGTATCAGCTTGTTTAATATGTTACGTAAAACGGCTGAAGTGTCGATCAACGGCGTACAGATGATGAAGTTTGGTGAGTACCAAAACACATTGTATGTACCCACCAGTTTAAACATGGTTCGTTTCCGTCCATTGAAAGGTACGGCACTCATCACCATGGAAGCTCGTCTGGTTTTCATTCTCGTAGAGAACTTTTTTGGCGGTGATGGTCGTTTCCACGCCAAGATTGAAGGTCGTGAATTCACGCCTACTGAAAGACGAATCATTCAGTTACTGCTGAAAATTGTTTTTGAAGATTACAAAGAAGCTTGGTCGCCAGTGATGGGGGTTGAGTTTGAATACTTGGATTCCGAAGTGAACCCAAGTATGGCGAACATTGTGAGCCCAACCGAAGTGATTGTTGTGAGTTCGTTCCACATTGAAGTGGATGGCGGTGGTGGTGACTTCCACGTTGTCATGCCTTACTCCATGGTTGAGCCGATCCGTGAACTGCTTGATGCGGGTGTTCAATCAGACAAGATGGAAACCGATGTTCGTTGGAGTACCGCACTGCGTGATGAGATCATGGATGTGCCCGTCAATTTCCGCGTGAATTTGCTAGAGCAAGATATTTCCCTTCGTGATCTGATGGAGCTGCGCCCTGGTGATGTTATCCCAATGAACATGCCTGAGCACGCAACCATGTTTGTCGAAGAACTGCCGACTTATCGTGTGAAAATGGGCCGTTCTGGTGAGAAGCTTGCAGTACAGATTTCGGAAAAAATTCAAAGACCACATGTGGTTAAAACTGATCTCGCTTTTCTAGGTAAAGACTTATTGTCTGAGCTCGAAAACAGTGATGATGACGACGAATAGTAAAATAGATAAAAGTATAGGAATTGGTAATGGAACCTAGTGAAGATCAAAAGCTAGCAGACGAATGGGCTGCAGCACTTGGTGAAGATCCTTCAGCGCCGTCAATTGATGTTGATGATGTGCTTGCGGCACCACTTGATGAGCTAACCGATTCATCATCTCCGATTTCTGAAGATGAGCGTCGTAAGCTGGATACCATTATGGATATTCCAGTGACTATTTCGATGGAAGTTGGTCGCTCTCAGATCAGTATCCGTAATTTACTTCAGTTGAACCAAGGTTCGGTTGTTGAGCTAGATAGGATTGCTGGTGAGTCACTGGATGTGATGGTAAACGGTACCTTGATTGCTCATGGTGAAGTGGTTGTGGTGAACGACAAGTTTGGTATTCGTTTGACTGACGTTATTAGCCAAACAGAACGAATTAAGAAGCTGCGTTAATGAGCTTTTTGTCTCAAAGACTTGCGGGCTCTTTTCTCGGAATGACAGGTTTGTTACGAGGAATCTTGGGAGTAGGGCTATTAACGGCTCCTTCCATTGCCTTTGCAGCAACACCGCCTTCTCTCGATTTAGCGACCACCTTTGGGTCGCTAATTTTCGTTATAGCCTTCATTTTATTTATTGCTTGGCTACTCAAGCGAATGCAAGTACCTGCGATGTCGAATCAACAAGGTTTGGCGATTGTTAGGCAAATCCCTGTTGGTACTAAAGAGCGTATCGCTATTGTGCAAGCGGGTGATGAACAGTTCTTGGTAGGGATTACCACACAATCGATTCAGCTGATCTCTAAGCTCGATAAACCTCTTACTCAGGAGATGCTGGAAAAAAGTACATTTTCAAGTCAGCTTTCCCAGCTAATAAAAAAAGATGCAAACAAGTAACGGACTTTTGAACTCATCTTACTTTCACCAAGCCGGAGTTTTCCGAACGGTGAAAGTGTGGTTGGTTCAGCTTATTCTCCTATGCTCAATCATATTCAGTGTGTCGGTATTTGCACAAGCTGAAGACGGCACCGTCATTCCTGCGAATACCGCTGGCTCGGAATCGGTGACTATCAGCACGATGGAACAAGACCAAGCCAAATCGACAACCATGACCACGGGCAGCTTAACTGGCAATGGTGGCGGCATACCTGCCTTTACCATGACAACCAATGCCAATGGCGGTGAAGACTACTCGATTAACCTGCAAATTCTCGCGTTAATGACCATGCTTGGCTTCTTGCCGGCGATGGTGATTTTGATGACATCGTTCACTCGTATTGTGGTAGTGATGTCTATCTTGCGTCAGGCGATGGGTCTACAACAAACACCGTCTAACCAAGTCATTATTGGTATTGCGATATTCTTGACCTTCTTCATCATGTCGCCAGTGATTAACCAATTGAACGAACAAGCAGTTCAGCCATATCTTAATGAACAGATCTCGGCACGACAGGCATTTGATGTTGCCCAAGAACCGATTAAATCCTTCATGCTTAAACAGACTCGAATCAAAGATCTTGAAACCTTTGTTGAGATTTCTGGTGCGGAAGTGACTAACCCTGAAGATGTTTCGATGGCGGTTCTGATTCCAGCATTTATCACATCGGAATTAAAAACGGCTTTCCAAATCGGCTTTATGCTGTTTTTGCCGTTCTTAATCATCGACTTGGTGGTGGCATCGGTATTGATGGCTATGGGTATGATGATGTTGTCACCGATGATTGTATCGCTGCCGTTTAAGTTGATGCTGTTTGTTCTGGTTGATGGCTGGAACTTGATACTCTCCACACTCGCCGGCAGTTTTGCCTTGTAGCTGGGGGAATAATGAATCCTGAAATATTCGTAGAGTTGTTCCGAGATGCCCTTTGGATGGTATTAATCATGGTTTGCGCCATCATTATTCCTAGCCTGCTGATCGGTTTGGTTGTGGCTGTTTTCCAAGCTGCGACCTCAATCAACGAACAAACCCTGAGTTTCCTGCCGCGTTTGATCGTAACTTTGTTGGCGTTGATGCTATTCGCACACTGGATGACCCAGATGATGATGGAGTTCTTTTTTGAGCTCATCGAACGCTTGCCGCAAGTTCTGTATTAAACCGATATGGAATACCCAACGAGCCTTGTACTAGAGTGGTTAGCCAATTATTTTTGGCCATACACTCGCATCTCAGCGATGCTGATGGTGATGACGGTAACAGGGGCACGCTTCGTGTCGCCGCGTATTCGTCTGTATTTAGGCTTGGCGATCACTTTTGCGGTGATGCCTGCGATTCCGGCCGTTCCCAAAGAGATTGAACTTCTGTCCTTTCAAGGCTTCCTGACTGTCTTCGAGCAAATTGTGATTGGCGTGGCCATGGGTTTTGTTACCCAGTTCATGATTCAAACCTTTGTTATGCTGGGTCAGATCCTCGGTATGCAATCGAGCTTGGGTTTTGCATCAATGGTCGACCCGGCTAACGGGCAAAACACGCCGGTACTTGGTCAGCTGTTCATGCTGCTAGCGACCATGTTTTTTTTGGCGACCGATGGTCACTTGAAAATGCTGCAGCTGGTGGTGTTTAGTTTTAAGACCTTGCCGATTGGCAGTGGCTCTCTAACCTCTGTGGATTTTCGAGAGCTCGCGTTGTGGCTCGGCATCATGTTCAAAACGGCATTAGCGATGTCATTGTCGGGGATTATTGCGCTGCTAACGATTAACCTTTCTTTTGGTGTAATGACGCGTGCGGCACCTCAATTAAACATCTTTTCTTTGGGTTTTGCATTTGCGCTACTCGTGGGTCTGTTACTTTGTTGGTACATCCTTGGCGGCTTGTATAGTCACTATGAGCTATTCTGGATGCAGGGCGAACAACAGATATGTCGTCTAATCCGGTTAGATTGCTAGGAGACTGAAATGGCAGAGTCAGACGGTCAAGAACGCACAGAAGACGCCACGCCCAAACGCTTGCAACAGGCCAAAGAGAAAGGGCAGGTTGCAAGGTCAAAAGAGCTAGCGTCAGCATCGGTATTAATTGTCGGTGCGATTGCTTTAATGTGGTTTGGCGAATCGATGGCGAAGGCTTTGTTCGAGGCGATGCAACGCCTGTTCTCTTTGAGTCGCGACGAGATCTTTGACACTAACAAACTCCTAGAAATCGCTGGTGGTGCACTGGTGAACCTGCTGTTCCCGCTGTTTTTGATACTGATAACTTTGTTTGTTGCTGCCGTCATCGGCGCTGCGGGTGTCGGTGGGATTAACTTCTCAATGCAAGCGGCGATGCCAAAGGCGTCTAAGCTCAACCCACTCAGTGGTATCAAGCGTATGTTTGGCCTGCAAAGTTGGGTTGAACTGCTCAAGTCTATTCTTAAAGTAGCGCTCGTATCGGGGATGGCGATTTATCTGATTCAAGCCTCTCAGCATGATTTAATGCAGCTGAGCATGGACGTCTATCCACAAAACATCTTCCATGCCTTGGATATCTTGCTCAACTTTATTCTGTTGATCAGTTGTTCTTTGTTGATTGTTGTGGCGATTGATATCCCATTCCAGATTTGGCAACACGCTGATCAGCTGAAGATGACTAAGCAAGAGGTGAAAGACGAATTCAAAGACACCGAGGGTAAGCCTGAGGTGAAAGGTCGAATTCGCATGTTGCAAAGGGAGGCGGCTCAGCGTCGTATGATGGCCGATGTGCCGCAAGCGGACGTGATAGTCACCAACCCGGAACACTTTTCAGTGGCGCTGCGCTATAAGCAGAATCAAGACAAAGCACCAATTGTGGTTGCTAAAGGTGTCGACCACATGGCGATGAAGATCCGAGAGATTGCGCGTGCAAACGACATCTATATAGTTCCAGCGCCGCCATTGGCGAGGGCGCTTTATCATACCACTGAGCTAGAACAACAAATTCCTGACGGTCTGTTTACGGCAGTTGCACAAGTGCTTGCATATGTTTTCCAGCTTAAACAGTACCGAAAACGAGGTGGTGAGCGACCAAAACTGCAAGATTCTAATATGCCGATCCCACCTGATTTACGTCATTAGATCAATTGCTTGAGCTCTGCGTGATGAACCCTGATAATAGTGAGCTAGCTAATCTTCCTTTTATAGAGGTGATGGCGATAATTTGACGTGAGATGTTGGTACAGTGTTTGCTGTAGTAGCCTGAACATTATAAGCCCATAGCAAAACAGCCCTGACTAAGATTTAATCCACTTGTTCAGAGAGCTACAACATAGCGAAACTGTCTAGATTTATGAAATTCTCCCTGCCTTTTGTGGACAAGCTACCTAAAATCCCTAACCGTGCCATGCCTGCGATTGGTGCACCTGTTATGGTACTTGCAACGCTTGCTATGGTGGTGTTGCCCATTCCAGCTTTCTTGTTGGATATGTTCTTCACCTTCAACATTGCACTGTCTATGGTTGTGCTACTGGTCTCGGTATATACCCGCAGGCCTTTAGACTTCGCTGCATTCCCGACCGTCCTGCTGATTGCGACTCTACTTCGATTGGCCTTGAACGTTGCTTCGACACGTGTGGTATTGCTTCATGGTCATGAAGGTGGCGACGCGGCCGGTAATGTGATTGAAGCCTTCGGTAACGTGGTTATCGGTGGTAACTATGCGGTAGGTCTAGTGGTGTTCTTGATTCTTATGATCATCAACTTCATGGTTGTAACCAAAGGTGCGGGTCGTATCTCGGAAGTAAGCGCGCGTTTCACGTTAGACGCCTTACCGGGTAAACAGATGGCAATCGATGCCGACTTGAACGCAGGTTTGATCGACCAAGACCAGGCGCGTCTGAGACGTTTTGAAGTAACCAAAGAAGCTGACTTCTACGGTTCGATGGACGGTGCTTCTAAGTTTGTTAAAGGCGATGCGATCGCTGGTATCTTAATCTTATTCATCAACATCATTGGTGGCTTGAGCATTGGTATGGCTCAGTTTGACCTTGGTTTTGGCGAAGCAATCGAAATCTATACACTACTGACTATCGGTGATGGTCTGGTAGCACAAATTCCGTCTCTATTATTGTCGATCGCAGCTGCAATGATGGTAACGCGTCAAAACACCGATGAAGATATGGGCGAGCAACTTGTCTTCCAAATGTTCGACAACCCTAAAGCCCTTATGATCACTGCCGCCATCCTTGGCATTATGGGTATTGTTCCTGGCATGCCACATTTCTCGTTCTTGAGCCTTGCCATCGTTGCAGGCGCGGGGGCGTACTACATCGATAAAAAGAACAAGAAGAAGGCGGAAGAACCTAACCTTCCGGCCACGGTTGAAGCCAATGGAGAAGTAGGCTCTCAGAAGGAGCTCTCTTGGGATGATGTTCAACCTGTCGATATTATTGGTTTAGAAGTGGGTTACCGTTTAATTCCTTTGGTTGATAGAGACCAAGGTGGTGAATTGCTTGAACGCGTTAAAGGTGTGCGTAAAAAGCTGTCTCAAGACTTTGGTTTCTTGATCCCAGCAGTACACATTCGCGATAACCTAGAACTGACACCAAACAGCTACCGCATTACCTTGATGGGTGTTGCTGTGGGTGAAGCTGAGATTAAGCCAGACATGGAACTCGCGATTAACCCGGGCCAAGTCTATGGCATGATCGATGGCGAGCCGACGATTGACCCTGCCTTTGGCCTTGAAGCGGTTTGGATTCGTGAAGAGCAGCGTGAACACGCACAAGCTCTAGGTTATACCGTTGTAGATTCTTCTACAGTACTGGCGACACACCTTAGCCAGCTGCTAACCAACAACGCATCGCAGCTCATTGGCCACGAAGAAGTTCAGAACTTACTTGAGATGCTCAGCCGTTCAACACCTAAGCTGGTGGAAGGTTTTGTACCGGATCAATTGCAGTTGGGTGTGGTTGTGAAAGTGCTACAGAACCTGCTGAATGAAGCGATTCCAATTCGTGACATTCGAACCATAGTCCAAACTTTGTCGGAGTATTCAGGTAAGAGTCAAGAACCTGACATACTTACTGCGGCGGTTCGCATCTCATTGAAACGATTAATTGTTCAGGAAATCAATGGTATAGAGCCCGAGTTACCAGTGATAACCTTGATTCCTGAGCTGGAACAAATCTTGCATCAAACCATGCAGGCATCCGGCGGAGAATCTGCTGGTATTGAACCTGGTTTAGCCGAACGTTTACAGACCTCTCTCAGCCACGCTACACAAGAGCAAGAGCTGAAAGGTGAGCCCGCGGTACTATTGACCTCTGGCGTGTTGCGTTCGACTCTGGCTAAGTTCGTGAAGAACACGATTCCAAGCTTGCGAGTCTTGTCTTACCAAGAAATACCGGACGAAAAGCAGATACGTATAGTACAAGCTGTTGGTAATTAAGCCGCCTAATTAGAATGGACAATCGAATTGAAAATTAAACGATTTTTTGCAAAAGATATGCGAACGGCTCTGCTCCAAGTTAAAGAAGAACTTGGTTCAGAAGCGGTGATCATGTCTAACAAAAAGGTCGCAGGTGGCGTGGAAATTGTTGCCGCTATTGATGGCGAATCCAGCCCGTCGACAGCGAGCCAGAGATTAAATAAACCTCAGCAGCCTGCACAAAGCCAATATACGCAAATGGCCGCGCCCGCAGCTCCTGCTGGGCGACGTCAACTAGACGATGACAAGGTTAGCCTACAGTCGAATGTTGAAGGTGGACGCTCAATGACTAAGCGCTTTGCGAATATGCTTAAGCAATACAGTCATGGCGCCGATGATGAGCCACAACATCGTGCTGAAAATGAAGATTCATTGTCTGCATTGCTCAATCGCCAATCAAGCACGGGCCATAAGCCTCATAGTCAAAGCAATTTGCAGTCTCACGGCAATCTTGATTCAGCATTTGCTCGTGAAACGGGGTTGTCTAAGTTGATTGCTGAAGACCGCAGAGTAGAGCGCCCGGCACCTCGCTTGGATCCTACCCGTTATGATCGTGGTCGAGAGAACACTCAGTCCAAAGGTTCTGATACTGAAATGGAAACGATGCGCGAAGAGATGACCTCAATTCGTCGTCTGTTAGAGCATCAAGTTTCTGGGTTGATGTGGCAAGAAGTTGAGCGCCGTGAACCACTGAGAGCCATGCTTATTAAGCGCCTTGAACGTATGGGTGTATCTGCAGAGCTTGCCGATCAAATGGCTTGCTACATTCCTGAAGATACTAAACCTGCACGTGCATGGAAGGCTCTGTTAGCTCTGGTTGCTGACCAAATCTCCGTTACACAAAAAGATATTTTAAAACGCGGCGGTATTGTGGCTCTACTTGGCCCAACCGGCGTGGGTAAAACAACGACTGTTGCAAAGCTAGCTGCACGTGCTGCCATGGAATATGGCGCTGATAACGTCGCACTAGTGACAACTGACACATATCGTATAGGTGCACATGAGCAGTTATCGATCTACGGCCGAATTATGGGTTGTCCTGTAAGAGTTGCTAAAGATTCTAGCGAACTGGCCGATGTAATATATCAGTTACGTAATCGTCGCCTGATTCTGGTCGATACTGCAGGCATGGGACAACGAGATGTTCGCCTATCTGAGCAGTTAGACACATTGATGCAAGAGAGTGGTTCCGTTATCAATAGCTACCTTGTGTTGCCTGCAACCGCGCAACGCAAAGTGCTGCAAGAAACAATTGAACACTTTAGAAGAATCCCGTTGTCGGGATGCATCATGACTAAGCTGGATGAATCCTTAAGTCTAGGTGAATTCATCAGTGTCGTAATACAAAATGCATTACCAGTTGCTTACATAGCAAATGGTCAACGAGTTCCTGAAGATATCGTTATAGCTCAGCCAAAGTACATGATTGCTAAGGCTAATGAGCTATTAGAAAAATCTACAGAGAATGAACCTCATTACTGGAATAGCGATTCTGAAGGGCTCTAGGCGGCGGATAAATATGAATGAAAATATGATACATGATCAAGCTAGCGGCCTCCGTCGCTTAACCAAGCCTTCACTCACAAAAGTTATCGCTGTAACCGGTGGTAAGGGAGGCGTTGGTAAATCTAATGTGACGTTAGGTATGGCTATTTGCATGGCGCGCCAAGGCAAAAAAGTCATGGTGCTAGATGCCGATTTAGGACTAGCGAACGTCGATATCATGCTAGGTATTCGTTCTAAACGAAACCTTGGGCATGTGTTGGCTGGCGAATGTGAACTTAAGGATGCGATTGTCGAAGGGCCGCACGGAATTAAAATTATTCCAGCGACATCGGGCACTCAAAGCATGACTGAACTTTCACACGCACAGCATGCTGGTTTGATTCGCGCATTCGGTTCGCTTGAAGACGAGATGGATATCTTGTTGGTTGATACCGCAGCCGGTATTTCGGACATGGTGATCAGCTTCTCAAGAGCGGCGCAAGACGTGGTTGTCGTGGTATGTGATGAACCTACCTCGATCACGGATGCATATGCTTTGATTAAGCTTTTAAGCAGAGAACACCAAGTTCAGCGATTCAAAGTTGTTGCAAATATGGTCAGAAGCTACCGCGAAGGCCGAGAATTATTTGCAAAGTTGACTTTGGTCACAGAGCGCTTCTTGAATGTGAGCCTCGAACTCGTAGCATGTATTCCTTTAGATGATAAAGTACGTCAATCAGTCAAGAGACAGAAAATCGTAGTCGATGCGTTTCCTCGCTCTCCAGCTGCATTGGCAATCAGCTCTTTGGCTAACAAAGCCTTGACCTGGCCAATACCAAAAACACCGAGCGGACACTTGGAGTTCTTTGTTGAAAGGCTGCTGAATCGTACTGAATTTATAGAGGAACCATTTGGTGAATAAAGCGCTTACTTACGACCAACACGCTAATCACAATAGCCAACAGGCTTTTTTTGAGAAGTACTCTGTGTTGGTTAAACGTATCGCTCATCACTTGTTGGGGCGATTACCGCCTAATGTATTGGTTGATGATTTAATTCAAGCAGGCATGATCGGCTTGATTGAAGCGCAACAAAACTATGATGGTACCAAAGGCGCAAGCTTTGAGACGTATGCTGGTATTCGAATTCGCGGGGCAATGTTGGATGACATTCGCCGTGGGGATTGGGTACCGAGATCGGTTCATAAAAACAATCGAGAAATCAGCAGTGCAATTGCGGAATTAGAGGGTATCCTCAACCGCGACCCGAGTGATGCCGAAGTGGCAAAACATATGGGGCTCAGTTTAGAGCAGTATCACAGTGCTTTAACTGACATTAATTGCTCAAGACTGGTTGGAATTGAAGATTTAGGCGTCTCAGATGATGTAATATCTCCGAATGAAGACTCTCAAGATAATACGCCTTTTCAAGGGGTTGCTGATGAGTCATTCCGCCAAGCTTTGATCGATTCGATTAAACAACTTCCGGAAAGGGAAGGCCTTGTGCTTTCGCTTTATTACGACGAAGAACTCAATTTAAAAGAGATTGGGGAAGTGTTAGGTGTCAGCGAATCTCGTGTCAGCCAAATACTGAGCCAATCTATGCAGCGTTTACGCACTAAGTTAAGTGCTTGGACACAGAACGACTAACAACACTGATCCTATTCAGTGGAGGCTAATTTGAACAAAAACATGAAAATTCTCATTGTTGATGATTTTTCAACGATGCGCCGAATTGTTAAAAACCTACTTCGCGATTTAGGTTTCAACAACACTCAAGAAGCAGATGATGGCTTGACCGCGTTACCTATGCTGAAAAAAGGCGAATTTGATTTCGTGGTAACTGACTGGAACATGCCAGGCATGCAAGGGATTGACCTGCTTAAACACATTCGCGCAGACGCAGAACTTAAGCACCTTCCAGTGCTTATGATCACAGCTGAAGCGAAGCGTGAGCAGATCATCGAAGCTGCGCAAGCGGGTGTTAATGGTTACATTGTGAAGCCTTTCACTGCTGCAACGCTGAAAGAGAAACTTGATAAGATTTTTGATCGCTTATAAGCATCAATAAATTTAGGCACTTCTAGGTAAACACTGACTGATAAGTTATCTGTTTATCTCGATAGCCTAAGCGCACAAAGTATGCGGAGTAAGGCCGAATTCAGGATGATTTCATTAGAACAAGCAAAAAAATTAGTAGAGCTGCTTGAGAACGATGAGCAGCAAAATGCTGATTCTCTTGTGAGAAGCATTTATGAAGATAACTTTAGTCTTCAAGACAATCCAATGCTTCAAGAAATAGGAAGTCTGACACGCGACCTCCACGACTCTTTGACTCAATTCAATTTCGATGAACGCATCAGCGTTATCGCAAATGACGAAATCCCTGATGCAAGGGATCGCCTTCAGTATGTCATTGATAAAACGGAAGTTGCGGCAAATAAGACGATGGACGCTGTCGATCGCTGTATGCCAATCGCAGACAACCTACACGAGTGTTTACTTCAAGTAAGGCCTCAATGGAATGAACTGATGCATGGCCGCATTGAGCTGGCACAATTTAAAGCTTTATGTCACCGCATTGATGGATTGCTTGTCCAAGTAGAAGGCGACAGTACTGAACTACGCGGACAATTGACTGAAATCTTGATGGCTCAGGATTTCCAAGATTTAACTGGGCAGATAATCAGCAAAGTTATTACCTTGGTGAATGAGGTGGAAGGACGTTTGGTCGAGATTCTCACGGTATTCGGTGCGAATCAAAAAGAGCCAACTCCAGAGTCAGAGAAGAAAGCATCGATTGCGCCTGAAGGTCCAATTATGAACCCAGAAGAGCGCGAAGACGCTGTCGCATCTCAAGATGAAGTCGACGATTTGTTATCCAGTCTTGGATTTTAAAGGTAACGTATGAGCTACGATTTAGACGAAGATATTCTTCAGGACTTTTTAGTCGAAGCAGGAGAGATCCTTGAACTCCTATCAGAACAACTGGTAGAGCTTGAGAATAACCCTGACGACAAAGACCTATTAAATGCTATTTTCCGTGGTTTCCATACAGTAAAAGGTGGTGCTGGTTTCCTAGCATTAACTGAGCTGGTGGATACTTGTCATGGTGCTGAGAATGTGTTCGACATTCTGCGAAACGGCCAACGCAGCGTAACATCAGGTTTGATGGATACCATGCTGCAGGCGCTAGATACAGTCAATGTACAGTTTCGCGCCGTGCAAGATCAGGAACCTTTAGTGCCAGCCGACCAATCTTTATTGGATGAACTTCACCGTCTCTGTAAACCAGAGTCTGCGGATGAAGTGGCACCAGTAGAAGCGCCTGCACCTATTATCCCTGAACCTGTTGTTGCAGCGCCTGAGCCTGTTATTGCTCCGGAACCTACTGCTGAAAGCTCAAACATCAATGCATCTTCAGTCGATGATATCTCTGAAGATGAGTTTGAACGCTTGCTTGATGAGCTTCACGGTAAAGGTGGTTCACCAACAGCGCCTTATGCACCAACACCGCCGCCAGCACCCGCTGCACCTCAGTCTGTTGCTGACAGTGGTGATATTACTGATGACGAATTTGAAAAGTTATTAGATGAATTGCACGGTGCGGGTAAGAGCCCGACAGCGGCAAGTTCAACGCCTCCTCCACCGCCAACGCCGCCAGCAGCACCTGTTTCGGCGATGTCTGAAGGCGATGATCTGATGACTGACGAAGAGTTCGAGAAGTTACTTGACCAACTACATGGCTCAGGTAATGGACCTTCGATTGAAGAATTGGATGCCGCGACTAAGCCAGCAGAAGTTAAGGCAGTAGCACCTCAAGCTGCGCCTAAACCTGCTGCGCCAGTTGTCGTTAAAGCTGAGCCAAAACCGAGCGCTCCAGCAAAAGCTGAAGTTAAAGTGCCGGCTAAGAAGCAACAAGCTGAAGCGACAGTTCGTGTTGATACATCAACACTGGACACCATCATGAACATGGTGGGTGAACTGGTATTGGTGCGTAACCGACTAGTCAGCCTAGGCCTCAACAGCAACGACGAAGAAATGTCGAAAGCTGTCTCTAACTTAGATGTTGTTACTGCAGACCTTCAAGGTGCGGTAATGAAGACTCGTATGCAGCCGATCAAGAAAGTATTTGGTCGCTTCCCACGAGTTGTCCGTGACCTTGCTCGTAGCTTGAAGAAAGACATCGTTCTTGAAATGCGTGGCGAAGAAACGGACCTTGATAAAAACTTAGTAGAAGCACTTGCTGATCCCCTGATTCACTTGGTGAGAAACTCTGTCGATCATGGTATTGAAATGCCAAACGACCGTGTTGCTGCGGGTAAATCACAAACGGGTAAAGTGATTCTGTCTGCCTCTCAAGAAGGTGACCACATTGAACTGGCTATCGTTGATGACGGTGGCGGTATGGACCCTGATAAGCTTCGTGCTATCGCGGTTAAACGTGGCCTGATGGATGAAGATGCAGCGTCTCGCTTATCAAATAAAGAGTGTTTCAACCTGATTTTTGCTCCTGGCTTCTCAAGCAAAGAGCAGATCTCGGATATCTCTGGTCGTGGTGTGGGCATGGACGTTGTGAAAACAGCGATCAACACACTGAACGGCTCTATTGATATTGATTCAGAAATGGGACAGGGCACCAAGATCACCATCAAGGTTCCACTAACCCTAGCGATTCTACCAACCTTGATGGTCGGTGTTGCCGGTCATCCATTTGCATTGCCATTGGCTTCTGTAAACGAGATCTTCCACCTAGATTTAAGCCGCACAAACGTGGTTGATGGCCAGCTGACGATTATCGTTCGCGATAAGTCTATTCCGTTGTTCTACTTGCAAAACTGGCTTGCTCCTAAAGCGGGTATTGTTGAGCTGCGTAAAGGGCACGGCCATGTTGTTATCGTACAACTTGGTAGCCAACGTGTTGGTTTTGTTGTCGATACGCTGATCGGTCAAGAAGAAGTCGTGATCAAGCCGCTTGATAAGCTTCTGCAAGGCACGCCAGGAATGGCAGGTGCGACAATTACAAGTGACGGACACATTGCATTGATTCTAGATGTGCCGGACTTGTTGAAGCAGTACGCAGCTGCGTCAAGAATTTAATTTAAGGATAAATATGGCGATTAAAGTATTAGTCGTTGATGATTCGAGTTTCTTTCGTCGTCGCGTTAGCGAGATCATCAACTCAGAGGCTCGCCTAGAAGTCATTGATGTAGCAGTAAACGGTAAAGAAGCCGTTGAAAAAGCGAAACAGCTAAGACCTGACGTAATCACGATGGATATTGAAATGCCTGTCATGGACGGTATCACTGCCGTTCGTGAAATCATGGCCGCGTCTCCAACGCCTATTTTGATGTTTTCATCGTTAACGCATGATGGAGCGAGAGCAACGTTAGATGCGTTAGATGCAGGTGCTCTCGACTTCCTTCCTAAGAAGTTTGAAGACATTGCACGTAACCGCGACGATGCAGTTGCATTGCTTCAACAGCGTGTGATTCAGATTGCAGCGAAGCGTGCGTTTATGCGCCGTGCTCCTATTGCGCCGAGAGCGACTGCGACGACTGCAACATCTACGCCATTGCGCCAACCGATTTCAACAGCAGCTTCGACTTCGACAGCGAAGCCTGCGGTTGCATCAACGGCGAAATTCAGAGCGTCAGGTAAGAAGTATCAATTAACAGCAATTGGTACGTCGACTGGCGGCCCTGTTGCTCTACAGAAGATTTTGACTCGCATCCCTGCTAACTATCCACACCCAATTGTGTTAGTTCAGCATATGCCAGCAACATTCACTGCTGCTTTTGCGAGCCGATTGAACACCTTGTGTAAGATTGAAGTTCGCGAAGCGCAAGACGGTGATGTGCTAAAGCCTGGCGTGGCGTATCTTGCTCCGGGTGGTAAACAGATGATGGTGGATGGCCGCGCAGGGTCTGCACGTCTACGAATTATCGATGGCGGCGACCGCATGAACTACAAGCCTTGTGTGGATGTCACATTTGGCTCTGCAGCGAAGATCTACGGCGACAAAGTTTTGTCTATGATACTGACCGGTATGGGCGCAGATGGTCGAGAAGGTTCGCGTATGTTGAAAACTGCGGGCTCGACGATTTGGGCACAAGACGAAGATAGTTGTGTTGTATATGGTATGCCTCAAGCTGTAGCAAAAGCTGGCATTTCTACTGAAGACCTCCCTCTAGACCGCATCGCGGAAAGGATCTTGGTTGAAGTTGGGTTAGCTTAGGTAAATCGAAATGATTGTTTGGAGTGTTGCAAACCAAAAAGGTGGTGTTGGTAAAACGACCACGACCGTGACTCTAGCAGGTTTACTTGCGTTGAAGGGGCACCGTGTTCTGTTGGTTGATACTGACCCACATGCATCACTGACCACCTATCTGGGTTACGATTCAGATACGGTGGAATCGAGCCTGTTTGATCTGTTCCAGTTGCGTGAGTTTAACGTGCAGACGGTAAGACCTTTGCTTTTACAAACAGAAGTCGAAGGTATCGATATTATCCCTGCGCACATGTCTTTGGCGACATTAGACCGTGTAATGGGAAATCGAAGCGGCATGGGGTTGATCTTGAAGCGTGCTTTGGCCGCTTTAAAAGATGACTACGACTATGTGTTGATCGATTGCCCGCCAATTCTTGGTGTGATGATGGTCAATGCATTGGCTGCAAGCGATCGTATATTGATTCCGGTACAGACGGAATTTTTGGCGATGAAGGGCTTAGAGCGCATGATTCGCACTTTGACCATTATGCAGAAGTCGCGCAAAACACCGTTTAAGGTGACGATTGTCCCGACGATGTACGACAAGCGAACCAAAGCCTCACTGCAAACATTAACGCAGCTCAAAGATGATTACCCAAACCAAGTTTGGACGTCTGCTGTGCCGATTGATACCAAGTTTCGAGATGCGAGCCTAAAGCGCTTGCCAGCCTCTCATTTTGCATCGGGTAGCCGTGGTGTATTTGCTTATAAACAGTTGCTTATTTATCTCGAAAGGTTGGCGATAAATGAGCGCGAATAAAGAATCAACATTGGCGCAGCCAAGTCTCTCCAGTGAACAAGCACTGGATGATTATTTTACTGCGCTGTTAGGTGATGAAAGCTTTGAATCTGACGATTTTTTTGTTGACGAGTCGAGCGACGAATCACAATCTGAAGAGCCAGAGCCAGAGCCAG